>JAXDCU010000648.1:0-2672 GCA_034677645.1 Verrucomicrobiia bacterium | reverse complement strand
GGCTCTCCGGAGTCGAGCCGTCTCAGATACACTCCAGCGCGGAACCTGATATACTCATCCGCTGATTGGGCGTCCTGTTCCAGCCGTTCCCGACCGGGCGGGTCCACGAACGGCAACTCGACCTCGTCGTAAGCCATGCGAAAGCTGCCTGTAACGGGACGCATCGGGCGGTCGAGCACACCCATCACCGCTCCCGCCAACTCGAGGCCGTGGCGCTTGGCGTTGAGCAATCGGCCCCGTGGCGCTGGATTTGAATCCGCGCCCATGCCCGTGAGGAACATCGCCACCGCGCCGGGCTGATGGGCTTCTATGTGCTGACGCGCGTAGCCCATGTAGTCGCCGGAAACCATGTACCAGTCATCTCCGCCTCCAACGCTTGTGCCATGACAAGCATAGCCGAAAAGGATCGCCCGCACCGTGCCGTTCGTGCCACTTACGCGCAGCACCGGAACGTCCCAGTCAACCGGCCCTTCCGGGTTTTCGCCGAAAGCCATGTTGTCGCCTCTGTAGACGCGGCGGTTCATCGCGAACGCGGCGCGGCCGAGGCCATATTCGAGCCGGGCGGGTTCAAGCTTCGCCAGCGCATCGCCAACGACTTCGACCAAATTGGACTGGAGTCGACGGCTGTATTCCATGATCGACACGCGCTCCTGAGGCGACGGCTGGGCCATGTTTGTCAGTGTCAGGTCCAAGACCGGTCCGGAGTGAGTGTGGCTCGAGACGACGGCTACAGCCCCGCCCGGAAGCTGGAATCGAGAGCTGTATTGCTCGAGCACCGGCTGCATAAAGGCGCGACTTACCTCGCAGTTTTCGAGCGAGACGAACACGAACCTTTCGCCGGTCGCGTTGTGCACCGCCATGGCCTGGACAACGAGCGGTTGGTCTACGCGGTCGGCGGGGCGGTTCCTCGCGGCGTACCCGGCCAGTCTGAATGGAAGTGGCGGCGTCACGTCGCGCACGGCCAAGCCCACATCGACAGCGGCAGGCTCGGCTGGAACTGCAATAGCGCTTGCCGCCATTACCGCGGCAACGAGAAGTTGGAAGCGCTTGCGATTTGGGCTCGGACGGGAGTGGCGATTATTCTGATTTGTTTTCATGTCTGGTTTAGTTCTGAGTTTTAGCGAGGCTCCACTTCAGACCGACGAGGCGCGCCATCCATTCGCATGCAACGGCCTCATCCTCGATTTGTGGACTTCGACGCCTCGCTAAGGGGCGCCGCTGCGCGGTGCTGGAATCTGACTCGTTGAGCACGGTTCTCTCCATGCAAATCGCTCCAGAGGCGGGTGGATGCTAGCAAAGCCAGGCTCGATGGTTCTTGTGCAACTGGGCGACGTTCGCTTTGCCAGCCGGCGTTTGATCCGCCTCCGCTTCGTCCACGGCCCGCCAGTAGCCGTGGTGATCGTCGTCGAAGTGGCTGTGGCGAACGTGAACGAACCTGGCGTTCTCGCCCAACTCGCGGGCAACCAACGGAGCAGCGATGCTCCAATGCCCCGACTGTCGATCATGTCGCACCTCCCAAGTGTTGAGGCACGATGGAAACTCCGCGTCAATTCCCAATTGGCGCAGATGACGAACCAAGTTGCTGTGTTGGGCCACGTCTTGGAGGGCTTGCTCCTGGGCGGGATTCGACAGAAGGCCCACCAATTCGCGCAGGTCGCGGGCGCGAAGGCTGCGAAGAACGGTCGCGCGCGCGATTGCGCCAGCCAGCCAGTCAAGGGGTGGCGGGAGCTGATCAAGAATGAAAGTCGTGCCGGTCGACAGCAGAATCTGATCGCGTTGCTCTGACGGAAGCGACTCCCAGTCGGCCACCTTCGAGGCCACATACGCTTTGAGGAGGTGCCAGACTTCCGAAAAGAGCAAGCGCCGCTCCTGAAGCTGTGTGTGGACCAGCGGAAGGGCAGGTTTAAGATGCGGAAATGCGCGCCACACATCCGCGATCTGCGTGTCTCGGAACTTGTATATGGCTGGCGTCCCAATCATTTCATCAGCGGTGGCATCGTCCAGGACAAGTCGCGAGTTGCCAGTGGCCATCTCAAAGAGCGCGACGCCGGCGGAGAACACGTCGGACGCGACGCTGGGTGGCAGGCCGGCCTGCAGATTCGAGGCGTCGATCAGCACTTCGGCGTGGTCGGGCGTGGCTGTGTAAACGAAACTGCCGACATTGTCTCGGTGGCGCGGCGTGAAATATGCCCCAAGATCGACAAGCTTCACACTCCCATCCGCCAGGCGTATGACGTTGTCCGGCTTGAAATCGATCATGATCAGGCCGTGCCGGTGAAAGCTGTCCAGTATCGCGAACGCCTCGTGGGTGGCGCGGCGCAGATTGTCCAACGCCTCGGCGCCGTAACCTTCCGCGGCGGCCTCTTCGGCCCACGATCTCAAATTCTGCCCCTCAAGGTACTCCATCGCGATAAACGCATACTTGGCCTCATAGTCGATGTGCGCTCCGAAGTAGGCAGGCACGTGCTCCCTCAAAGTCTCTATAGCGTGGATTTCGCTGAAATTGGCGAGCTCAGCCTGGAAACTCATGTAAGGTCCGTACCCGATCTCGTCTTGCTTGCCGCAACTCAGGTCGAAGACCTTAACGACGATACCCGGTTGATCAGTCTGGTACAGGGCAGTCTCCGGATTGGTCGCCAGCGCATGGAGGAGGCGCACCCCGCCCCACCCAC
>JAXDCU010000647.1:0-2807 GCA_034677645.1 Verrucomicrobiia bacterium | reverse complement strand
CCCTCGTAAAGGGCACCGGTATCGTCGGTGGCGGTGGCTCGTTTCTCGGCTGGCAGGTCGTGGTACTCGACGAGTCTGAGCATTTGAGGCGCTGAACGTTGATTCTGGCCGTCGATCATGACCGTGTTTTGGCTGAGGCCGCCCCGATTGAGCTCATTTTGCACGCGGCTGCTAAAGGCGTGCGGAACCGTGGCGATGCTCTCCGCATCCGTCAGGAGCATGCGGTTCCGTCCGAAGAGCATCAGGCTGAGTTTGTCCGCATTGGAGTGCACGCCGGATCGATCGTAAGTGAGGAACGCGCACACGGCTTCTGGATTGTTCCAATACTGTTCGTCCGAGCACGAACGCAGGAAGACGTAGCCGTGCTCCGGTAGCAGGACCGACCCGACGGGCGGAGCCGGGGCATTGCTTGGTGTGGGCGGGCTGTAGAGTGATGCTATGGGGCGGGCTGGGTTTTGGTTCAGTAGCCAGGCGTACTTGGCATCGCCCCATATTGACCAGGCGTGTTCGTACAAGGTTATCTTCCAGAGACTCGTCCGTTGCCCGTATGCGTCGCCGATTGGTGGGATCAACAGGTTCGGGGCTAGCACGCGAAACATGGAGTCGTAGGATTGTTTGAGCGTCCTGCCGTTCGCCGCTGTTACTTCAGACAGTGCGGGGCGTGTGCCTGTCCTACGCTGGCAGTCGGCGAAGATGAGCATCGGTCCAATGGCAGCGAACTGATAGGCCAGGCTGCTCTCGCACCAGAGCCCGTCGTCGACAAGGCCGTCGGCCAGCAGCGGCACCAGGCCGCGCCGGCCGTTCATGGAGTAATCGACCAGTTCAGGGCGGTTATAGAACATGCCCAGCAGGCCGAGCATGGTCTTGTGCCAAGCCAGGTGGTTGTTGATCCCGCCACCCACGTTGTTGTCGATCCAATAGACATCATTGCGGGCGATTGCGGCGGCCATCCGCGTGAGGCATTCGTCGATTTGCACGCGCTGATTCGAGGTGAGCATTGGCCAAAGCGCGTCGTAGGCCTCCAGGAACTTCACGCCCCAGACGGCGTAGTTCATGCCGACGTCGTAGTGGACAGGCTCGAACGAGTACGGTGCGAGGGCGAGAAGCAGTTCTATTGCCTTGTTGGCGTAGTTGGTTGTGCCTGTCAACAGCCAGGCCGTGGCGAGCGAATTGGCGCCGCGGGCGATTCTGCTCGGTTTGACGCAGGTGTTCTCGAAGACTTCAGGATAGGTCTCGGCCCAGGGCTTGTCTTTGGACCGCAGCCACCAACTCTCGTCAAGAGGTGTGGCTTTGAGGGGGAGCTGTTCGTCGGCTTCAGCCACGGCTCTGTCGATGACGGCCTTTGCGGCGGGTTCTCTGGCGATGCGGTCTTTGGCCCGGTTGATTTCCGGTGGCGAAGTAAAGAAACGCGGGCAGGGTTGATTGATTCTGGACGAATCGAGCTTGCCGATCTGGAAGGGCAGTCCGCCGACCGATGGTTGGGTCTGGTCGGCTGCGATGTGCCGCCCTTTGGTCACCCCAAGAGCCCCGAGCAGAATCAGCGCCAACAATACACGCATCGTATAGTCCTCCCCGCATGTTCGCATTTCGCGTGTCCAACGGCTCCCGCAAATTGCATACGCACGAAGGCGCCAATGACAAGGCTACACTTGACACGCTCCAGATACAACTTGAACCTTGCTGAACCGCGATGAACAGGTCGAAGTCGGAAGGATGCTCGATCTGCTTGATTCGTCGTTCAGTTCAGTCGTGCGTCACTTTCGCGTCGTGGTTTGTCACGACACCGAGAAGCGCGGCTGAGAGGAATCGGCTGGGGGTGGGCCGCATTGCATGTTAGAAGTATCGGTCATTTCAGTGGCGTTGCTGACGGGTTTCATCAGCGGGCTTTTGCTCTCGATCCCTCTGGGACCGATCAATCTCACCATCATGAACGAGGGGGCGCGGCGCGGCTTCAAGTGGGCTTTTCTGGTCGGTTTGGGGGCGACGGCCATGGATACGGTGTACTGCGCGATTGCATTCACGAGTTTCTCGGCCCTGTTCCGCGTGCGCTGGATCGAATCATGCATGGAGGTGTTCAGCTTCGCCTTCATGTTGTTTCTGGGCATCAAGTTTCTGATGGCCACGACAGTCGTAGCTCCATTGCCCATCGGTAGGACGGCTCGCCGCATTGAGGAGCGGTTGGAGGGGAAGTTCCACGCTCATTCGGCTTTCATGACGGGCATGGTCCGCGTGGCCTGCAACGCTGGTGTGCTTGTGTTCTGGACCATCCTCGCGGCGAACTTCATGTCGCGCGGTTGGGTGCGACCGAGGTGGGACGGCAAGCTGGCGTGCATTGCTGGCGTTGCTCTTGGCACAGGATTGTGGTTTCTGCTGTTCAGTCGGGGTGTATCTCTTGGACACGGCAAATTCAGCAAACAAACTCTGCTCCGCATAGAGCACTTGTCAGGTGTGGCGTTGGTGGTCATCGCTTTTATCCATGGCTGCAACATCGCCTGGCAGTTGACTAGACACCAGATGTGAGCCCACCGTCCGTTTTGGATACAAACAAGTCACACGTTCATCGCACGCTGGTCGGAGACTTCCTTTCAGGGGACGGGAGGTTTTTGACAAAGAGGTGTTCGCGCCGCGGGCACGTTAACGAGTTCAGAGCGTCTGTGTGCACGATGCCGCGCCGTTCGTGAGGTTCAGGAGCTACGTGGTCAGATTAGGGCGGTATTGATCGGCCCGCGGTCGAATTGACATGCTGGCGCGTTTCCTCTATGCTCATTCACGGTTCGACCAAAATTACAATACACACATAATTGATC
>JAXDCU010000646.1:0-10127 GCA_034677645.1 Verrucomicrobiia bacterium | reverse complement strand
GCATGAAAGAAGAGCTCAGACGGGAGGTCGGACGTCTCGTGGCGGAAACAACAGCCAAGGTCGCAGGCAAGGTACTCACGCCGGAAGACCACAACCGCCTCATCGAGGAAACCAACCAGCAGCTCGCCGCCTGACGAGCAGCGCGAAGCCAGTGACCTGATGCGCGTCTCAAAACAAGCCCGCCGCGAAGCCAAGCAAATCTACCGGGCCTGTCTGGTGGATGGCCGCCTCGACGAAGAACGCGTCAGGCAGGTGATCGACTCGCTTCTTGACCTGCGCCCGCGCGGGCACTTCGACATCCTGCTTCACCTTTACCGCTTGGTGAAACTCGATGTCCAACGCCGCACAGCCCGCGTCGAAAGCGCACGGCCCCTATCACCGACACAGCGCGGCGCTGTGGCTTCGAGACTCAGCGCCCTGTATGGAGCGGGGCTGGACCTGACTTTCGTCGAGAAACCCAATCTCATTGGCGGCATTCGTGTCAGAGTCGGAAGCGATCTCTACGACGGCACGGTCGCGCGCCACCTGGCCCGTTTGGCCGCCAGCTTCTGAGCTCTGTCGCACATTCTTTCATGAGCACATTATTGCAGGAAATTGAAGCCCGAATCACCGGACTGAAAACCGGCGTCGCACGAGAGAACATCGGTGTAGTCCGCGAGATCGGCGATGGCGTGGCGAAGATCGAAGGACTCACCGACGCCATGCTGAATGAAATGCTGGATTTTGGCCACGACACGGTCGGCCTCGCCCTCAACCTCGAGGAAACCGAGGTGGGTGCCATCATCCTCGGCGAGTACAACCACATTAAGGAAGGCCAGGAAGTGCGCACCACGGGCAAGCTGCTCCAGGTGCCGGTGGGCAAGGCGCTTCTTGGCCGTGTCGTCGATGCACTGGGACGGCCAGTCGACGGGAGAGGGCCGATCGCCGCCACGGCTGCATACCCGGTCGAGAAGATCGCGCCTGGCATAATAAAACGCCGTTCCGTCAACCAACCAGTCCAGACGGGCATCATGGCCATCGACGCCATGATCCCCATTGGTCGTGGCCAACGCGAACTGATCATCGGCGATCGCTCGACCGGCAAGACGACCCTTTGCATCGACACGATAATAAACAACGCGCGCCTTAACCATGCCGCGGAGTCGGCCAAAGACGCTGGTTACAGACCCCTCTGCTGCATCTACGTGGCTATTGGCCAGAAGCAATCGAACATAGCCAACGTCATCAGCGTCCTGGATCAGCACGGCGCCATGCCTTACACGATCGTCGTCGCGGCGCCAGCGTCTGACAACGCATCCAACCAGTATCTCGCGCCTTTTGCCGGCTGCGCCATGGGCGAGTGGTTCATGGACAATGGCATGGACGCACTCATCATATACGACGACCTCTCCAAGCACGCGGTGGCCTACCGTCAAGTCTCCCTGGTTCTGCGCCGCCCATCTGGCCGCGAGGCCTACCCAGGCGACATCTTCTACCTCCACAGCCGCTTGCTTGAGCGCGCCGCACGCCTCAATGAGAAAGAAGGCGATGGGTCGTTGACGGCTCTGCCGATTATCGAGACACAGGCCGGCGACGTCTCCGCTTACATCCCGACCAATGTCATTTCAATCACGGATGGCCAGATCTTCCTGGAGACGGACTTGTTCTACCAGGGCGTCCGCCCGGCCATTTCAGTCGGCATATCCGTTTCACGCGTTGGTTCAGCAGCGCAAGTCAAGGCCATGAAGCAAGTGGCCGGTCGAATCAAACTTGAACTCGCTCAGTTCCGCGAGTTGGCCGCCTTTGCGCAGTTCGGGTCGGACCTGGATGCCAAGACACAGGCTCAGCTCGAGCGCGGCAAGCGCATTGTCGAAGTGTTCAAGCAGCAGCAGTACCAACCAATCCCCGTCGAGGTCCAGGTCGTTGTGCTCTGGGCGGTACAAAACGCGTTCCTCGACAGTGTGCCCGTCGACAAGGTCAAGGACTTCCAGCATCGACTTAGTGACTATTTCCTGACCCGCAAACCTGAAGTCCTTGCCCGCGTTTCCAGAGAGAAGGCGCTTACCGACTCCGTCGCCGCGGAAATCCGCGCGGCAGCCACCGCCTTCAAAGAGACTTGGCATTGATCCGCCGCGCTAGTCCATGCCAAACCCTCGCGACATCCGCCGCCGTATCCGCTCGGTCAAGAACACCGCGCAGATCACTAAGGCCATGCAGATGGTGGCCTCGTCAAAGATGCGCAAGGCGCAGGATGCGGCCCTGGCTGGTCGGCCATATGCGGCCCTTCTGACCAGAGTATTGTCTGAAGTCTGCTCCCACGCCGGCGAGTTCGTCCACCCCCTCATGGAGACCCGGACCGTCAACCGCAGGGCAGTGATTCTTGTCAGCACTGACAAGGGCCTCTGTGGCCCACTTAACAGCAACCTGCTCCGCGAAGCCGCGAAGTTGGACCCTGCCACAACGGTCTTTGTCACGGCGGGCCGCAAGGCGGCCCAATTCATGGCACGCACAAAACGCAACCTCGCCGCCGAGTTCTCTTATCGTGACACACCCGCGTTCAGCGAGGCGCGAGCCATCTCCCGTTTCGTCCGGGACATGTTCCTTAACGGCGAGGTCGACTTGGTCGAAGTGCTCTACACCAATTTCGTAAGCACATTGACCCAGAGGCCCCGGCTTTCTTCCTTCCTGCCCGTTGGCGAAATCAAGGCAGTAGAGGGTGGTTTGGCCTCCAACGATGCGCCCTCTCCTTTGACCAAAGGGCCAACGGAGTTTCTCTTCGAGCCCACCGCAACGGAAGTTGTGGGGTCACTCCTTCCTCACTACCTGAACTTCGTCCTCTATCAGTTTCTTCTCGAAGCAAAGGCCAGCGAACACAGCGCTCGCATGGTCGCCATGAAGAGCGCGACTGATAACGCCAGCGATCTTATCCGAGACCTGACACTCGAATACAACAAGCTTCGTCAGGCGACAATCACCAAGGAACTGCTCGAAATCGCCACTGCTTCCGCGAGCGTCAGCTAGTTCATGCGCATCGGCATGATAACATAGAGAAACGAACCGCTCGTTTTCAGGACTCCAGGACTCAATTCATCAGTAAGCTCCAGATACACTTCTTCATCATCCAGAGCCTTGAGCGCGTCAAGCAGAAAGCCTGGGTTGAATGCAATGGATATCTCCGAGCCTCGGTAGTTGATTGCCACTGATTCTCTGGCTTCACCCACTTCCGGCGTGTTCGCCGTGATTAGCAGGTTGTTCTCCGAAAACACTAGCTTGGCGGAATTCGACTTGTCGCTAGTCATGATCTCCGCTCGCCGAAGAGCCTGCAGCAGTTCTTCACGAACCAACGGCACTCGCTCTTTGGACTCCCTGGGGATCACTTGCTGATAGTTCGGGTAAACCCCATCCACCAGCTTCGTCACCAGCGATGCAGCCATTCCCTTTTCTGGCCGAAACTGGAACTGTGCCTGATTGTTCCCAAGCACTACCTCAACGTCGCCATTGTCCTGCAGCAGTCGGCTAATCTCCACCACAGCCTTTGTCGGCACAATAAAATCCCGCTGTACCTCAGCCCCAATCTCCGCCTCCTCGTGCGTCAACGCCAGTCTCCTGCCATCGGTCGCCACCGCCGTGACCTCATGCTCTTTGCAGCTAAAAAACAGCCCGTTTAGAACATAGCGACTCTCATCGCTCGAAGCGGCAAAACTCGTGCGCTGCAAAACCCGCTTTAGCTTCTCCTGAGAAACCACAAATCTAACCGCACTCTCAATCTTCGGCACCGGCGGGAATTCCTCCGCCGCCAACCCGTTTACTTTAAAGTACGACGGCCCCGCCCGCATTGAGCAAACTGATTTGTCGTCCGTCTCCAAGTCGATCTCCCCTAAAACCAGCTCTCGCACAATGCTCGACAGCCGTTTCACAGGAAGCGTAATGGCCCCATCCTTCTCAACCTTAGCCTCGACCGTCGACGAAATCGTTACATCAAGGTCCGTGGCCGTCAGACCAAGCGCGGACTCCCTCGCTTGAAGTAGCACGTTAGACAGAATCGGCAGAGTCGTTCTCGACCCAACGATGTTCTGCACGGTCTGCAATCCTGTGTTGAGCTGATCTTTGCTAATGGCGAGTTTCATGGCCCCCTTAGATTGAGAGTCTTTTGATACTAAAAGTCATCTTATTAATGGTTGTGAATAGTGCAAACAACTCCCTGTGTCAAGGGCGCTCCAAGCATTTATGTGTGGTGTGTCGATGTTCAGTCTTGGTCCATAAGCAGCGCATGGCACTCGCAGATAGTGGAGATGGTGTGTTATTGGGAGAATATCCACCACAGGTTGAAATGCTATGCTCATCCGTATACTATAGGAGGTGGCTGCGTGGACGGAGTGGCTCTGGCGCGTGCTTCAGAGCTGTGATGCTCGATCGAGAATAGCCCAGATTGTTTCAGGTGCGTTTCCCTCTAGTCGGTTGTTAACGTAGATATAGGTGCGTAAGCCGTTCTGCTTGTCGAGGCCGCGTGTGATTAGAAGAGCTGCTGCTTCGCGAACCGCGGGGTACGGATCAATAGCATGCGCATACGGACTAAATGCTCGGACGGCCTCTGTATACGAGTGACCTGGCTGAAGCAGAAGTCTGGCTGCTACGCAGGCGGATGATTGGTGAGCATCAAATAGCTGTAGCTGTTCTGGTATGGGAGGCATTCTCTGCCAACTGTTGAGTATGTGAGTGACTTTGTGTTTGCGCAACATGCCGAAATACACCGGATTCAATAGAGATGGATTTCTCACTTCAACCCCAAATGGCCAGTTAGCTGGCAGTTTTGCTAGGAACGAGTCGAGCGCGGCCACAAAATCCCGGCCGCGTCGGAAATCGGCTCGGTGAACAGGTGAGAACTCAAATATTAGCAAACATATTTGATCGCGCCATAACTCGCACGAGGAGAGAAACTCGGAACAGAAAAGGTCGTTGTTGAGAAAGTTAGGATTCTGGACTCCAGAGCGTTGACCATAGCGTGCGAGTCTCGGAAATCGAGGCACCGTGATCTCGTCAGTCACTTTGAGAGCAAACAGGAAGTCCGAAGGCACTTGACTGAACAGCGATTCCAGGTATCCGCGCGTCGGAAACCGATAGTACGCAGCATCCAGGCAGACCGTCTTGAACACCTGAGCGTATTCCTGGAGACAGGACTTCTCGAATCTCGATTGGGAGAAGCGGTTCTTATGGAGATAATGGTCGGGCGCATACACCTGGTTCAGCCAGCCGGGATACTTCCAGGATGACGTGCCTATGAAAACACCATGAAACGCAGTCCGTGCGAGAGCAGCAGCGAGTTCAGTGCGCGAGAACGGTCTCATTCCGCCGTGTGGCCAACGGCGATGATGGAGCCAGGTCATCTCTAACGCAAGGACCATATAACGTAGTGTGGCGTGACGGCAATCAAACGCCGTGATCGAACTAGCCAGTGACGTTCATGGAAACACTTCTCGCTCGCGACGCTGTGTGGGGTAACTACGTGGGCTGGGAGGTTTGGCGTACTCGCAAACGTGGCGACGGTTGTCCGAACGGAGAGCTTCCGAATGACGCCGAGTGCGCGCCGTCCGCGGACATTCTCAGGTGTAGTGAGATGTAGCGGTACATAAGGGAAACTAATTAAAGCAATCTTGTGATCGCACCAGGCCATTTGAACCTTGAGCTAGCTCGATATACTAGTAATCTCTCCCCGTGTTCGTTTGCCCTGACTCATACGATGTCCTTGTCGTCGGAGGTGGCCATGCCGGCGTGGAAGCGGCCCTCGCCAGCGCGAGAATAGGACTGCGAACGTTGCTGGTGACGATGAATCTGGATTTCATCGCTCAAATGTCCTGCAATCCGGCTATTGGCGGTCTCGGCAAGGGACACTTGGTGCGCGAAGTGGACGCTCTGGGCGGTGAAATGGCCAGGACAACAGACCTTGGCGGGATGCAGTTCAGGGTTCTAAACCGCAAGAAAGGGCCGGCCGTATGGGCACTCCGAGCCCAGTGCGATAAGAGAGCTTACCACTCGCTAATGAAATCGGTCTGCGAACGTCAAGAAAACCTGGAATGCCGACAGGGCGAAGTGACAGCTCTTTGCAGTGAAGGGGGCCAAGTGACTGGGGTGAAGACTGCCGTTGGTGTTCAGTACCGAGCCAAAACAGTAATACTGACGACTGGGACGCACTTGCGGGGCTTGCTGCATTTCGGATTAACCCAAATGGCAGGTGGGAGAGCTGGCGAAGGCGCGTCGACTCTGCTAAGCGATTCGCTCCGGGAACTTGGGTTTGTCCTCGGAAGACTCAAGACCGGTACACCTCCTCGTTTGCTCCGGAGATCGATTGACTTCTCCAGACTCGAAGCACAGCCGGGCGAGGAACCAGTTCCTTACTTTTCAATCTGGCGCGAAGACTTGGTCCACGTGGAACAAAAGACAGGACAATCCAATCGACCCACCACAAGGTCCAAGTACCCACCCAACTCCGT
Source organism: Verrucomicrobiia bacterium (assembly GCA_034677645.1). Taxonomy (GTDB): domain Bacteria; phylum Verrucomicrobiota; class Verrucomicrobiia; order Limisphaerales; family J093; genus JAAYVR01. The sequence goes on along the minus strand of JAXDCU010000646.1, from coordinate 3,660 downwards.
CTTGTCGGAGGCAGGCGGCCAGGCACTTTGCCATATCACATACACAACAACCAAGACAGCCGAGATTGTCCATGCGAACCTGAACCGCTCGCCTTTGTACTCTGGGGTGATCCAAGGCGTTGGCCCTCGACACTGTCCGTCGATCGAGGACAAGATCATGCGGTTCGCCGACAAGCAGAGGCACCAAATATTCCTCGAACCAGAAGGCATACACACCGAGGAGGTGTATGTTAATGGTCTGTCAACGAGCATGCCTTATGATGTTCAACTCCAGCTGGTTAGGTCTGTAGTCGGCTGTGAGAACGCTATCATCATGCGCCCGGCATATGCTGTGGAGTACGACTTCGTTGAACCAACTCAATTGACCCCATGGCTGGAGGCAAAGACATTGCGCAATCTGTTCCTGGCCGGCCAGATCAATGGGACGTCTGGTTACGAAGAGGCTGCGGCTCAGGGCATAGTAGCAGGTATAAACGCCGCCCTCAGAATTCAAGGAAAGCCATCGCTTGTTTTGCGTCGTAACCAAGCATACGTGGGAGTGTTAATCGATGATCTGGTAACAAAAGGTGTCGTCGAACCTTACCGCATGTTCACGTCGAGAGCCGAGCATCGTCTCCTTCTCAGACAAGACAACGCCGATCTCAGGCTCTGCCAGATTGGCCGGGATGTCGGGTTACTGCCCAAGCACTGTTACGAGAGTTTTCTGGCAAAACAACGTGCGATTGAGGCTGAACTTGAACGTCTGAGGCGGACGCGCTTCAATTCCATGACCCTGGAGCAACTTCTGCGCAGGCCTGAGATGACTCATTCCAGGCTCCCGAGCAGCGAAAACCCGGTGGATGAAGAGGTGGCGAGTGCTGTTGAGGTAATCGTGAAGTACGCCGGATACATCGAAAGGCAGGAGACTGAAGTTCAGCGGTTGAGTAGACTTGATGAGACGGAGATACCGGAAGGGATCGACTATGACGCGATCGGGGGTCTGAAGACGGAATCAAGGCGGAGGTTGAATTCAGTGAGGCCGCGCACGTTAGGGCAGGCATCGCGTGTATCAGGCGTATCGCCGTCAGACCTTGGTTTAGTCTTGGTATGGTTGAGGGGGTGCGGTATAAACCGTTCGTAATACGCTATTTAAACAAACCCCCTCACCGCGGAATCGAGTGGGATTTGAGGTTCTGGAACCCGAACTCCAAAACTACATAACCGCAATTTGACTTATTACAATAATAAGTCAGTCTGTCTTTCCAAAACACGTATCTTGGCCCAGGCCCCCCGTACTTGGTTGTAGCTTCGTCACCCCGTCCTCCGGACAAGCAAACACGCCGTCCGGCAGCACTAGAGGGGATTCGAAAACATATCTCCGTGGCGTTTGGAGACCCGCCGGCCGTGCCCAATGATCTGGACCAGCGCTTGCTGAAGAATTGTCGCCTCGTCGAGCTGGGTGCCGACCAAGCGCCGGTTGCAGTTCAGCAGGAGCCCCATGGCGCGAACAAGCTCGTCCGCTGTAAAGCGTGATGACTGTCCCGCTGCTCTGAACAGAGTGTAGGAGTGAGCCTTTAGTGGGTTGCATCGCGGGTCTTCCGGGAATAGGTCCTTAGGAATCCTCGTCAGTTGGATCTTGAATTGCGCGTAGCTCGTGCCGGGCTTCAGAAACCCAGCCCGCTGCAGCTCCTTCGCCAGCAGAATGGCGCGGACTTTACCCGTCAGGGTTTGCACCAGACCGACCGCACTGCGGCTGCGGTCGGCTCGGATTTCCCAAAGCTCTTCGTCTAGATTACGCAGCGCCGCAGCGAGGTCGCGGTCTCCAAGGGCCTCAACCAGCCCGAACGCTTGTGTTTGCCTGCGTCGGCTGACGATCGCGCTAACATCCTGAACCGTGACGGGAGAGCGCTTGCCGGCGTGGAGAGAGACCTTCTCGACCTCGCTAGCGAGCTGACGCAGATTTGGCCCAATCGCCGCGACCATCGCGCCGATTGCCTCGTCGTCGATCTGTTGATTGAGAGACCGGAATTCGCCTCTGACAAACTCCTCAGCCTGTATTGCCCAGTCCTTGTCTTTGACCGAAAGTCCCTTGAGAACTTCCACATGACCGATTTCCTCAACGGTTTCGAAGAAACTAAGTCGCCGGTCAATTCCGCTGGCACTGATTAGAAGGCGAACTTCGTTCCATGGGAAAGTGCGCCACGTATCCGCGAATTCGTTGAGGAATTTCACCACAGCGGGCGGATGACCAGTTCGTTCCGCGGAGAAGAACGTGCAATCGCGAAACCATATGACCTTTGAACTCCCAAGCAAGGGCAGCGTCTGCATGGCTTCGCGCAGTCGCGCCATGGCATTGACCGCCTCAGCAGTGGTGCGGGCCTCGGCGTCGATAACTTCAAGGTCGAGTCCGGCTGATGTGGCGCGCCATCGCTCGAAGATTTCACGAGCACGCCGTTTGACCGCGAACTCGTCGTCGCCGGTGACCAGAACCAGCGGCGCGAGAGGAATGCTTGCCCGCGGTTCCGTCTCTGTGACAGGTTCCATCGTGTGCGCTCTAGGTCTGCTCGGAATCGCCTGATGTCTCGTTGAGGCGGGCTAGGTATTCGGACATGTCCTCGACCTGGTCGAACAACTTGCGCGTCACATAAACTGGGCGTTTGGCGGCGGTGGCCAAGGCAAGACAATCACTTGGCCGCGCGTCAAGCTCGACGATTTTGCGGCCGAGCTCATTCTCTTGTTGGAGGAGCAGGCGGGCGTAGTAAGTTGAATTCTTGAGCTCAGTTATGACCACCCGCTCGACAGAGATGCCAAAGGCCTGAAACAGGCTGTTGATGAGGTCGTGGGTCAGCGGTCGTTCCTTGGGTGTGTCGCGCAGAAACATCCCGATAACGGCTCCCATGTTGTTCTCGACCTGGATGACGAAAACCTTCTCATCGTTGCCGACGAAAACCGCGCAGCCACGGTTAGCGGGCAAGATGCCGCGAATCTCGACGGGCAACACGTCGTTCTTCATGCAGCCAATTTAGAGTTTGGAAGAAAAAAAACAAGCGCGCTTGCGTGTTCTCCTCCTCCTGAGTCAAGCTCCGCTCGTGTACAGTCACTCTCGTTTCCTCTGGGTCACGGCCGCCGCCCGGATATGGGCATTTTGTATTCTGTCCCTCCCATGTGCTGTCCCGCATGCGGAGCCAAGCGCGAATGGAGCTGGCGATGTTGCTCTCGCATTTCGTGCTGCTGAAGGAGCTGGGTTCGAGTTTGACACAGGCATTCTCCGAGGCCGGCTCGCCGGCGGAGGTAAGCCGGTCGGTCTTACCGATGTCGTACATGTCTCATCCGGCTTGCGTCTGGACGCCAGCAACGGCTTGTTAAGCTACTACCGCGTGTTCACACACGGCAAACGATACGGCGGAGGAGCATGGGACTGGCCCTGCAGCGCACGGTTGCTTGGCAGTGGGGCTGTCGAGATTGTCTGGCGCGCCGATCAGGGGCGGCCGTTCGAGCTTCGGGCCCACTATCAGTGGCGCCGGCCTGACACCCTCGATCTAACGACCGTCATTGCGGCGCATGACAGACTCGAAGCATTCGAGGTCTTCCTGGCTTCATATTGCTCCGATCCATTCACGAATTCTCTCGTGTGGACCGGGCCTGGCTCCAGCACGGCTAATCAAGGCGGCTTCCGACGCG
>JAXDCU010000645.1:0-10732 GCA_034677645.1 Verrucomicrobiia bacterium | reverse complement strand
CGGCGACCCAAAGAAATATCTCGTCCCGGATGATGCGCTGGTTGCGGTTTTGCAAAAGGCCAACGAAGTGCTCGGCGCGGAGTTCTACAAGACCCCGCGGGATGTCGTTCGCTCGTTCGTTGGCCTTCTGAGTGTGCTGGATCAGAACCCGAACAAAACATGGCGGGATTTTGTAGGCGGGAACTTCATGCAAAAACCTGCCGGCCCAACGTCCGTGGAAGAGGAAGTTGCTCACGGTGTCGTGCCCGACGACGAACCGGATAGCGACCTGACCACGCTCAAGCTCTGATGAGTCAGGCCGCTTTTGCGCTTTTGCACGCTGGAGTGCAGCGGGCCATCTTCGAGATGGGTTGGAAAGAGCTTCGGCCAATTCAGGCGCAGGCAGTTCACACACTGCTCGAAGGCACGGGCCACGCTCTAATTTGTGCCGCCACCGCGAGCGGAAAAACCGAAGCAGCGTTTCTGCCAATCATTTCCCGACTGGCAGAGGGTGCGCAGGATTCCATCCGCGCCATTTATGTCGGGCCGCTCAAGGCGCTGATCAACGACCAATTCAGCCGGCTCGACCGATTGTGCGAGCGGATGGAAATTCCAGTCCACCGCTGGCACGGGGATGTCTCGGTCTCACATAAGCAGGCGTTGCGGCGCAACCCAGGTGGGATTTTGCTCATCACGCCTGAATCACTGGAGTCCAACTTCATCAACTACGGTACGCAAGTGCCGCGCTTGTATCGCGAAATGGAATTCGTCGTCATTGACGAGGTGCATTCGTTCCTCGGAAACGTACGCGGCATCCACCTGCTAAGCCTGCTCTCCCGACTGCGGTCCGCAACCGGACGCCAACCCCGAATGGTAGGTCTGTCCGCCACGCTCGGCGATCCGGAGATGGGCAGACGATTTCTCGCGCCAGCGCCAGATGCCGTACCCTCCGTCACTCTGATCCAAGAAACCAGTGCGGGGCGGCAAGTGCGGTTCGCACTGAAGGCAGTACTCAAACGCCCTGACTCCAGGAAGACGGGCGATGCTTCACCGCGCCTATCATCCGCACAGGCAGCCGAGTTGTTGCGAAATAAGTCTGCCGAACAGTTGCTTGCGACCGGAGAGCCACCAACAACTGAAAGCAGACCTGCCAATCCTGCCGATGATTCCGCGCCGCCAGACGATCTCGACGATATTTCCGACGACATCGTTCGTCATTTCGCCACTTCGACGAATCTCGTTTTCGTAAACTCACGGCGCACGGCTGAAGAACTTGCTGTGCGCGTGCATGACCGAGTGACGAAACTGAAATGGCCGCACGATCCGTTTATGATTCATCACGGATCGGTCGCCAAGGAAGTGCGCGAGGAAGCCGAAACCGCGTTGAAAAGTGGCGTTCCCACGACTGCGATTTGTTCCAGCACGCTCGAAATGGGCATTGATATTGGTTCTGTTCGCGCCGTCGGCCAGATTGATCCGCCGTGGAGCGTCGCTTCGCTGGTGCAGCGTCTGGGCCGGTCGGGCCGTCGAGAAGGCGAAGCATCCGTGATGCGCCTCTACGTCCGCGAGGAATCGCCACACGCACGAAGCCGGCTGACCGACCTCTTGTTTCCTGAATTGCTACGCGGCGTCGCGCTGACCCGCCTCATGCAGGAGAAATGGCTCGAACCTGCTGACGAGCAGCGATTGCATTTGAGCACGCTCGTCCATCAGATCTTAAGCCATCTGAAGCAGACTGGCGGAATGACTGCGGCAAATCTCTATCAAGCGCTCGCGGTCAACGGCCCATTCCGTTCCGTCTCCGAATCCGACTTCACCGCCCTGCTCCGCAGTCTGGCCGCCAAGCAATTGATTGAGCAGATTCCCACAAGGGAAATCATCCTTGCACCGGCCGGCGAACGCATTACTTCCGCCCACGATTTTTACGCGGCCTTCAAGAGCACCGAAATGTTCACTGTCCGCCATGAGAAAGCCCAAATCGGCGAACTGCCGCTCGACGCACTCCCGCCTGCTGGGCAAGTCGTCGTCCTCGCGGGCAGACGCTGGCTCGTGCAGGAAATTGATGCCATGTCGAAAACGGTGTGGGTCGTCCCGGCCAAGGGTGGAAAAGTTCCGGTGTTCCTTGGAAATGGGGGTGAGTTGCACACGCGCGTCGTTCAGGAAATGAAAACCGTCCTGCTGGGCGATGACGAAGCGCCCTATCTCGACGCACCAGCACGCGAACTCTTGAGCGCAGCCCGTCATGTCGCCTGCATCGTCGGTCTCGACAAATCCGACTTGTTGGTGAGTCCGGGCGGCGTGCGCTGGTTTCCGTGGGTGGGGACTCGCTGCTTGCGCACGCTCTCGATACTGGCTGAACTGAACCGCGTCACATGCGAGACGGACCGTCTCTCCATGTGGCTGCCCCTTCCGAGTCGTGAGGCGTTTCTCGACTTCTTGCGACAGCTTCTTGCCAACAACGTTGACTCGTTTACGGCTGGTTCACGGGTTACACCGCGCATGGTCGAGAAATTCGATGAGTTCCTGCCGGATGACTTGTTGACCAAAGCGTGCGCCACGGAGCGTCTCGCTCTCCAAGAAGCCATTGATTCCGTGAATGCGACCGTGAGTGAAGCATTGTCCACATCGCCGTGACCAACGCGCGGTTTGCTCCGCTCCACGGGCTGCCCGTCGCCCTGTTGTCCTTCGACGACGCCCGTTCCGCTTCGCAAATCCGCGCGCTCGTCACGAGCGGGCATTCGCCGGACGCCGAAAGCGCGGCGGGCTTCCGTCTGCGGCTCGGCGGCGGGACGTTGCGCTCCGGCTGCGTTTCGCTAGGCGCTTCTCTCCGCCCTCCGCTCCACTTTCCCCGCTCGCCGACCACAGACCGAAGCTTCAAGCTGATTTGCCACGAGTGGCGCGGCGGAGTTCCGCCTGGCGTTCCAGCAAATCGCGTGTCCGGGCGAGTTCCGCCGCCAGGGCGGATTCCTTCGGCAACGCCGTCAGGTATTCCCGGACGAGCATCTTGCTTCCCAAACCGTCCATCGCATAGCGAGCGAGCGCGTCATCCTTGTCCGTGCAGAGAATCAACCCCACCGGCGGATGTTCGCCGGGCTTCATCCAGTGTTCGCGTGCGTAGTTGCAGTAAAGGTTCATTTGCCCCACGTCGGCATGGACGAGTCCGCCGATCTTCAGGTCAATGATGACCAGGCAGCGCAGTCGGCGGTGGAAGAACAGGAGGTCCACGCGAAACCATTCGTGGCCGATGCGCAGTCGGCGCTGCCGGGCGACGAACGCGAAATCATCACCGAGTTCGAGCAGGAATGCTTCGAGGTGTCGAATCAGTGCTGCCTCCAAGTCACTTTCGGAGTATTCGTCCTTCAGGTTCAGGAATTCCAGGACCAGAGGGTTGCGGATTTCCTCGTCGGCGGAGACAGCATCGCCCGGCCTTGGTTTTTCACCCTTGAGCAGCATGGCCGACTTGTTCTTCGACAGTGCGGCGCGCTCGTAAAACTGCGCGTTGATCTGCCGGTCAAGCTGACGCACCGACCAGCCACCCGCCAAAGCTTCACGTGTGTAGAATTCGCGAGCCAACGCGTTCCGAACGCGCAGGAGGCGGACGTAATGCGTCCACGGCAGCGGAAATGCCTGAGCAATCCGACCGAGGCGTTCAAGAACGAACGACCCCGTGGCCGAGTGGGGATGGCTGAATTCGTCAATCGCTGATTGGCCAATTGGGGCAATCCCCAGGCTCTTGGGGGATTCGTCAATCAGTGATTGACGAATCGGAGATTCTCCAATCACCGGTTGGATTTTATCCGTAAGCGCATGCGTCGCGTAGAATTGCCGCATGGTGCGAAGTTGGATGATCCCGAATCCGCGCCCGAATCGTCGCGTGAGGTCGCGGGACAAGCCTTCGAGTAATGCCTCGCCGTATCCCGCACGTTTCGAGCCCGCTTGCTCATGCTCCACAATCCGCCGGCCAATCTCCCAATACGTCGCCGTCATCAACGAGTTCACCACCCGGGCCGAGGCGCGCCGGGCCGCGTCGAGCAGTTCGACCACGCTGGTCAGGACTTCGTTGTAGTCGCTCGGCTTCGCCGGGACTGCTTTCCGGTGTTTTGGTTTGGCGCTCGGTTTACTCATGGGAACTGTCACTGCGGGTTGAATATGATTGGTTTGCACGGGATTGGCGAGCCATTCGGCTCGGGCTTGGACAACGCGATGAAACCCCTCTCGATTGTATGGCGGCGTCGGTCGCGTCAAGGTAGTGCGCCCCGGCTGCCCCCGCCTCCACCTTGACCCGCCCGCCGCCGCCGGGGAGTTTTGCGCTTAGGTTTTCATCGCGGAAGTGTGTCGTCGCGGGGCGACGGAAGGTGAAAAAATCACTGAAATCAGGGCAACTCCTGCTATGCTTTTGCCCGGGACTCGTGTTAAATGGGCCAGAATTCACGTTCAATGGTCGAAGTGCAAAACATCTGACGTGAGAACCACGATTCAAAAGTCCTGGTATCGAAACGGTCTGCTCCGCGAACAAATGCCTCTCCGAAACGGTCACCGGCATGGCGTTGCCCGTGTCTGGCACAAGAACGGACGCCTCGCCTTGGAGGAACGCTACGCCGATGGACTGTTGCATGGCGTCTGCCGTCAATGGAACGAAGCGGGCCGACTCCTCGGCAAATACCGCATGGTTCAAGGCACGGGTGTGCAGCATGCATGGCATGACAACGGCAAGCCCCAGATGGAATTGTCCACCGTGCGAGGCGAGTTCTGCGGGCGCAGCCGAAGCTGGTTGAGCGATGGCACGCTCCTCTCCGACGACATCTACCTTCGCGGAAAGCATGTAAGCGCGGACGAATACCGCGCGGCGGCAGCCAAGGACAAATCGTTGCCGAAGCTTGGCAGGGTGACGAAGGCGGTGAAGCCGGTGTCGGAGAAACACATTCACCGAGTATTCGTCGCCGGTTTGCTGGCCAAGCCGAGTCGCTTCGAGGCGCGGGCCTGGCTGGAGGCCAGGAGCGCCGATAACTCCGCCCGATCGCTGGGCCGATTCAAGCGCGAGAGTGACGCGGCGAAGTTCGTCGCCGCGCTCTACGACGCCGGCGCGACCGAGGTGATCGCGCCCGACGTTTACCGCAGTAAAAAGGGCGACGAGTTTGCGGATGCCTTGCTGGTGCGCGTGCCGAAGTCTCCCGCCAAACGGAAGGCGATCCGCACGGTCTGCGCCCACCTTCAAAAGCGAAAGCTTGGAGCAGTGCAGCCGGACGTGGACCTCGGCGAGACGCATTTGTTCCTTTCTCTGGCCTGACTTAGAACACGCCGAGGCGGTCGTGCAGTTCATCGTGCGCGAGGATACCGCAGGCGGGACGACCAGTGAGCAGGCATTCCGCCACCGCGTCGCCGACGAGCTTCTCCACGGCATCGCGCATCGGGCGTGCGCCGAGTTTCGGGTGGAAACCCTTTCGGACGAGAAACGGCAACGCGGTCTTGTCGAGTTCGATCCTGTGACCGCGTGCGGCGAGGAATTCGATTTCGCGGGACAAGAACTTCTCTGCAATCTCCAACTGGTGTTCGTAGCTCAGGCGATGGAACACGAGCTTCTCGTTCACGCGCGCGAAGATCTCCGGGCGCAAGGCTTGTTGCGCACGGGTGAGGACGTGGCGTTCGAGCGTGGCTTCGTTCGAGTGCTGAAGGCTCATCAGTTCCGCCGACCCAATGTTTGACGTGAGCCACACGTAGAACCCGCTGAAGTCGAGCGTCTGGCCGGTCGCCACCGTGAGCCGCGCGGCATCCAGCAGTTGCAGCAGGATGTCCAGCACGCGGGGGTGCGCCTTCTCCGCCTCGTCGAACAGCAACGAGCCTTCCGCCGCGCGTTCGCGCACCGCTCCGAGGTAGCCGATTTCTCCGAGTCGTGCGCCCAGCAGCAGACCGAGGGCTTCCTGATTCTGAAACTCCGACATGTCGAAGCGGAACAGCTTCCCATCGCCGAAGACGTGATTCGTGGTGACGACCACCGTCTCGGTTTTGCCCACGCCCGTCGGCCCGAGCAGCAGGAAGCTGCCGCGTGGCCGTGATGGTTTCGTGAGTCCGAGTTCGCCCCGGCGAACGGCGGAGACAATTCGCGGAATCGTGTGGGACTGACCGCGGATTTCGCGCGGCAACAACACGTCGAGTTCCTGGAGGTTGGTAAGCTTGTGCGAGTCTGGTGTTTTGTTCATCGCCTACCTTTAACAGGGACATCCCCGCACCTTGTGTCCCTCCTACACCCGGCTTTCTGCCCTTTGCTTCATGCTGCGTCCCGTGATCAGCGCGGTAGTCGCTGCTCAACGACAGAAAAACAAAAACACGACTCGTATGAAGCTCATCAAACACATCAAACCCCTCGGTCAGAAAATCCGCTCGCGGCTGCCTTCGCTCCTCCTGGCTGCCGCGGTCCTCGCCCTGAACAGCACCTCCGCTTACGCGCAGGCGTTCAACTCCACCGAACTCAAGACCGGCATCAGCAACAGCCTTGCGGTCATCATGATGTTCGGCTTCGTGCTCGGCATCTCATGCGTCATCTACGGCGGTTTCGCCATCCGGCGCGGCGACGTGGATCAGGGCAAGATGTCCATCATCGGCGGCGCAATCATCGCCGCCGCTCCGGCGGTCATCTTTGCCTTCTTCAAAATCTTCGGCATCGACACCAACAGCACGGTGGGTGTGGGCAACTTCTAATCTCGCCAACCGACCTGCCACCCGCCGCCCCGAGCCACCATGAAAGCCGAACTTCGTCTCACTGACACCAACGCCGCATCCGACTCCAAAGGCCGGACGTGGGGGTTGGAGGGCGGTTTGTTCTGGTGGCTCGTGGGCGGCATCGGCGTGGGCATCACGATGTTCTTCGTGTTCCTCGTAATACTGAAGTCATCGTTGCTCACGTCTCTGGGCGTGGCGCTCGTCCCAGTGGGGCTTTGCCTCGCCTACATCTTCGGCCTGCGGCAGGGCAAACCGCCGGGCTACGACCGCGACATTTTCGAGCGCGTGTTCACTGGTGGCGGCTTTGCCCCCGAACCTCCGCGCCTCACGCATCCACTCGCAAAGGACCTGCCATGAGCCGCTACATCTTTGAACAACTCGACACCGCCGACCAGGCGCTGCGTGAGAACCTCCACCGGAACGACCTTGACCCCACCGCGCGCGCACACATGGAGCGCGCCTTGGCCCACGTCCGCGAAGCCTACGTCGCGACGAACGAAATCGGCAAGGCGCGCTCCATTCAGCAGCTCGTGGGGGAATTGGAGAAAGTGAATCACATCGTGGCAAAAGTCCGCCGCCGCGAACGTTCCGCCGTCATCAGTAAATCCATCCGTGTCTGACCTATGTTCGAGCGCGCACCCAACGGCTTCTTCACCCACGACCTCATCGTGTTCAACCACCTGCGGCGCGGCGGCTACGTGTCGAAGGGCTTCATCTTCGAGTCGCCCGACCTGACGAACAGCCCGATTGCAGACCTGAACGACTTCCAGGACCAGCTCTGTCTCCTGCTGGCGTCCCTCCACGAAAACCAGCGGCTACAAGTGCAATACTTCTGCGATTCCGACTACAAGGGGGAGTTGCTGCGTTACCAGCAGGAGACAGAGCGCTTTTCCAACGTCTGGACCAAGCGCGCCCGCAACGAACGCTTCGCGCGCTATTGGCAGGCGATGTCCGAGCGCAAGCTCCGCCGCCAGCGCGTCATCTTCTACATTTCCCGGGCACTGGAGAACGTGCCGACCAAATTCCAGACCGCCGCTGCCCGCCGAGATTACTACCAGACGCTGCTCGAACAGCTTCAGACCGAGTTCGAGCATGTTCACCGCCTACTGCTCGAAATCTTCGGCTCAGCCGGGGCACGTGTGCTGGCCATGACGGATGCCGACCACTTCCGCCACTACAAGCGCTTCCTCAATCCGTCGCTCAACGACCGGTTCGACTACGATCCGGCGGAGGGCTTCGCGCCCGAGCTTTCGATTCAAGAGAATTGCTGGCACAGCGAAGGGAACGGGCAGTCCGACTTCGGCTTCTTCCTCGATGGCCACTACCACTCGCTCATCGTCCTGACCCGCTGGCCGCGCACGACGTATCCCGGCATCATCCAACGCCTCACCAATCTGCGGCTGCTCGACTACACCATCACGGTGAATGTTGATCCGCTTCCCATCACCCAGGAAATCAACAAGGAGGAGAAGGAGCACGACCGCGTGGCCGGCGACTACGCCAGCGAAAAGAAGATTTCCCTGCTCACGGTGATGGAAAAGAAGCAGAAGAAGATTCACGCGTTGATGCAGGGACAGACCATCCCGTTCCACGCGATGTTCGCCATCCGCGTGTGGGACAAGACCCGCGACGGCCTCAACGCCAAGGCTGGCGCGATCAAGAACGCCATCAACTCCATGAACGCGGCTCAATACTTCGAGAGCAATCTGCCCAGCACCTCGAAGAATCTGTTCTTTCAGACCTGGCCCGGCTGGACGTGGGGACGCTATGAACACCGGAAGCTCTACGCCGAGCATCGCTTCCTCGCCGACATGCTCCCGGTCACCAGCACGTTCACCGGACACCTGGCGACCGCAGAGGCGATTTACGACGGCCCGGCCAACAATCTCGTCGGCATCCAGACCTTTTCTGGCGGCAAAGACTCGGCCTCTCCACAGCACGCCGTATTGCTCGGGATGTCGGGTGCGGGCAAGTCCGTCACTGTCTGCGACCTGCTCACCCAAACGGAAGGCTACTTCGGTTACACCGTCATCATCGAGGAGGGACTCAGCTACGGTATCTACACCGCCACGGTCGAAGAAGGCGCGCGGCCCATCATCATTCACCCGGACGGCGACTTGACCATCAACTACCTCGACACGAAGGGGCTGCCGCTCACGCCCGATCATCTCTCCGCCTCGACCGCACTTGTCGCCCGGATGATCGGCACGAGCGCCCAGGAGGACAAACAGATGCTCCGGCAGGCGCAGATCGCCAAGTATCTGAATCTGCTTTACGAGGATTCCTTCCAGGACTGGCAGAAGAAGCGGCACGACCAGTTGCTGGTCATTGCCCGGCACGCGCTGGCACTCCAGCAGTTTCGGGCCGAGCGGATGCCGCCCGGCGCGACCAGCCTCGAAACCTTCGCCGATTTCCGCGATTGGCGGGCCGTCAACCCCGCCGAGGCGGAAACCTACCTGGCACAGTTCGAGGAAGCCGAGGCGTTGAAGTTCCTCAAAGAACCGAAGACGAGCAAGGAAGTCCGCAACCTGGCGTTCGCCCATTTCACGCCCGAGGAGTTCCCGACGCATCGGATGCTCCAGGAACTGATGATGCTCGACCCGATGGGCGCGGAGCGCGACCAGATCATGGAAATCGCCACGCTCATCCTGCCCTGGTGTCGCGATGGCAATTACGGCTGCCTGTTTGACGGCACGAGCAATCTTTCGCTCACGGGCAAGATCGCGCACTTCGAGTTGGGCTATATTCCGGAATCCGCGAAGGAGCTGAAAGCCGCTGCTGGATTTCTCATCACCAACCACGCGCGCAAGCACATCATGACGCTGCCACGCGCGATTCGGAAGCGGAACATCTACGAGGAAGTCGCCCGCTTTCTCGACATCCCCGGCGGGCAGGAAATCGTGCAGGAGAGTTACGCCCAGCTTCGCAAGTTCAACTGCTGGAACATCTCCATCGTGCAGCAATACGCGCGGTTCAAACAGTCGCGTATCCGCTCGGCCGTTTTCGGGAACAGCCGCCAGTTCTTCATCATGCGGCAGAACGATCGGGCCGACTTGGACGACATGGGCAAGGACATCGCGCTGCCCGAGGTGACGCAGCACGCGATCATGAACTACCCGCTGCCCGACCATCAGCCTGGCGAGAAGTATTCGCCGTTCACCTACCTGCACACCGACTCGGCACGCAACATCTGCGGCACGGTTCACAATGTCGCCTCGCCCGAGATGCTCTACTGCTCCAGTTCGAGCGGTGAACACTTCGACCGCCGCGCCCGCGAGCTTCGCCAGAGCCCCAGTGTCGTTGAGGGCATCATTCTCCACGCCAACCGCCGCAAAGACGGCGACACCAAACACCACTAACCAATATGAAAACGAAACTCATCACCAACGCATCCAGATTCATTCTGCTCGCCCTGGTCGCCGGCTTGATTGCCGGTTGCTCAGCGACACGCCCCATCAGCGATGTGGCTCTCGGCGCGGGCGGCGCATACCTCGGCCACGAGCTCTCCGACGGTGATCCACTCATCACCGCCGCTGGCGCGGCGGGTGGCGTCATCGTCAGTGAGACACTCCACTACGCCGCCAAGAAGCAGGCCGAGAAGGCTTACGCCACCGGCTACGACAAAGGGAAGAGCGACGCGGTCAAGCAGCAGTATTGGCTCTATGTATCCATGCAGCGCCAACGCAACCAGGTCGGCAGCGTCCGCCTTTACCCCGTCCAGTTGCCGGAACAGCGGATTGACGGGGTAACGTTCCAACCATCAACAAAACTCCTCCGCATCGAGGAATAGCAGGCCACGCCTGCTACCAACAGAGAAAGGAAGCACACTATGAAAAGACTCATCGCACTCACGCTCGTGACGCTTGGCGTCACCGTATCGGCCCGCGCGCAATGGGTGGTTTTTGACCCCACCGCCCAAATGCAATCCATCATGAATACTGCACAGGAAATCGCGCAATTCGTGAAGGTCATTCAAAACCAGGTGCAGCAGATCCAGACGCTCAATGACCAACTCAACGAATTCAAACACTACGAG
>JAXDCU010000644.1:0-11317 GCA_034677645.1 Verrucomicrobiia bacterium | reverse complement strand
GATCACCACGCGGTTTGAATGCGCCAACTGCCGCGAGATGGAGCTCGAGTTCTCCAAAGCACGAGCCGCTGTGGTGGCTAGTGGGCTGGTGCTGGATGTCATTCATCGGTACAAGTATATGAGGGCGTTGTGGTTTGAACCGTTTCTAGCGCGCCTATTCGTGGAACGGGCTGCTCCCGTGGTACAGCGCGAGGGCTGGGACGTCATTGTTCCCGTGCCTCTGCACCCGGTGAAACTCAGGGAACGCGAATTCAACCAAGCCGAGCGGCTCGCTGGTCACTTGAGCCGGGCGAGTGGTGTTCCGTTGAACGGTCGGGTGGTTCGGCGAGTCAAACCTACTCAGACGCAGACTCGGCTCAGCCGTTCGAAGCGTGCCGCCAATGTGCGGGGCGCTTTCGCCTTGGCCCCAGGGGCGCAGTTTGATGGCGATCGGGTTGTATTGGTAGACGACGTAATGACGACCGGAGCGACGACAAGCGCATGCGCTCGGGCACTGAAAGACGGGGGCGCTGGGGAGGTCTGTGTGTGGACTTTGGCGCGAGGCACATGAGAAGCATCTACCGGGGAATGCATCTGGTTCATGGGGATACCGCGTGAACGGCGCCAAACCCGTGTGGGTTTGGAGAGTGGTGTGCGATGGCTCTCAACGGGCCGCTTTGCGACAATAGCGAACTGCATATGGCTGCTACTGGCTTTGCTCTTAAGAGGGGCGTGAAACGCGAACAATCGGGGCCAGCGGTCAAGCCGGCGCAGGGCTCCGATACCACACTCCTGCGAAAGCCCAAGCTCGGCCCAGGGCAGCCGCGCAAGAAGGAAATCCCAGAAGGCCTTTGGACAAAGTGTCCGAATTGCGCGACAATGATTTATGACAAGGAGCTGGACCAGAATCTCAAGGTGTGTCCTCACTGCGAACACCATCTCGAAATAGGCGCTCGCGAGAGAATTAACGCTTTGGTCGAGACCTGTTCGTTCGAGGAGATGGACGCCTCGATGAGCAGCGTTGACATCCTCGAATTCAAGGGCGCGGCATCGTACTCGGAGAAACTCGCGTACTACCAGAAGAGCACGGGCTCCAAGGACGCGGTCATAACCGGGATCGGGCTGATTGGGCGATACCGTGTTGGGCTGGGCGTGATGGACTTCGGTTTTCTGGGGGGCTCGATGGGAACCGTTGTCGGGGAGAAACTAACGCGATTGATCGAGAGGTCCACCGACAGATGCCTGCCCCTCATTATCATCTCGACAAGCGGTGGCGCGCGTATGTACGAAGGAATGTTCAGCCTGATGCAAATGGCCAAGACATCGGCGGCTCTGGCATACCATGCGCGAGATCGTCTCCCGTATATCAGCGTGTTGACTCACCCAACCACAGCCGGTGTCATGGCGAGCTTCGCAACCCTGGGCGACCTGATCCTGGCTGAGCCTGGCGCCATGATCGGTTTCGCTGGACCGCGAGTCATCAAAGACACGACTCAGGCAGAGCTGCCCGCCGGTTTCCAAACCGCTGAGTTCCTGCAGCAGCATGGTCTCATTGACGCCATCGTACCCCGAGGGCAGATGAAGGAGCGATTGATCGACTATCTCGGTTTTCTGCTTGAACAGCAGCGCCGGTCCGGTGCACTGAGCTGATTTCTTCTTGCGTCGGGAGGCAATGTGTGAGATCAGTTCGTCAGGCGGTGCGGGCCGAGTGGCTCGCGGAAGCTCTTTGTCAGGTTGAGCATGCATCCGGCTTTACCCTGCCCTTGCTCGTGCTTAGAAACAAAGTCCTTGAACCGTAGTCTCAATCGCAGGGAGCCCGGTCGTCCGGCGGTGGCCGACAGGCCTTAACTGGAAGTCGAAAGCTGCTGGCAGGGTTCCGCTTGTTTCTTATAAGTTCATAGGAACTGTTACACACGGCTTGCGGCGGGGTCTTTTTTTCAGCGCTGGTGGAACAGTTCGTCCCCTTTTAGGCCCGTCAATCTCTCGATTCCCTTCAGCATCCTGAAGAGAATGTAGAACACCGCGACCGCTCCCGGCAGCACTGTCGTCGGCCATGTCCAGAACTGGAGCTTGCCAAGTTGCTTCGCGAACTGCTCCGTTCCCGACTCGGCGGGCAAGAGCCAGAGCGCCAGGAAGAAATTCGTCGCCCCACTGACCAGAAATGGAGCCGCGAGCAACCACGAGGCCCAGGCCAGGAGTCGATCGAATTCGGATGTGGTTTTGCGCGACTCAAGAGCATCTTGAATACGGGCTGTGTTGAGCACCTGATCGTTATAGAGCAGGGTGCGCACCAGCGGCTGGCGCGTCCGCAGCGAGAGCGGCACCGCCAGACTAACCACAACCGGCAACGCTGCTTCCTTCACGGCAAACCAGAATCCCCCTATTCGCATCAGGCCCAACCCTCCCGTAAGGAGAGTGCTTACAATGCCCAGTCCCGACATCAGGTTCCACTTCCGACGGCGCCAGAGGTCGTAACCGCCGTAGCCGAGCGGAAACAGAAGCGCCACCACCAGTCCCAGCATTGGTCCGAGCATCGACGGTTTGCAGAACCACGACAATATGACTGCTGGAATAACGGCGTTGAACAGAAGGTTGAACCAGAGATTCTCCGGTTTCATGCGCGGTGTCGCACGGGTCGACTCGCTTGTCTGGAGTGCCATGCCGGGCGAGCTTCCTCAAGACTGGCTTCCGGTTCAAACCAAAAGATGATTATGCGATTGCGGTTCGAGTTTGGATGGTGTGTAATGTGGAGCTCCGCTGCTTGAGGTAGCGGTGTAGACCGATGCTGTGGCGTCAGAAAGAGATACGTGGGCGGGTTCAGATGGCCTGCGACGCAGCGCTTTTCGCGCTGGCGTTTTACCTGGCGCACCTGCTGCGCCTGAACTGGCAGTTTGAGATACTTGGCGGCGCGAAAACGATTGGCCCCTTTGCCGAATACGCATGGGTGCTATTGCTGCTGATGCCGATCGGGCCCCTAGTGCTGCGAGTGCACGGTTTCTATGACCGTCCGCTGTTGTCGTTGCGTCTCCAGACTTATTGGCAATTGCTGAAGAGTTGCATGGTAGTGGCGATCGGATTGGTGCTGGTGCTCTGGGTGTTGCGGAGCGACATTGGCCGGTCAGTCATTATCCTGTTCGGCGTCATCAGCTACGTGCTTATCGGGGCCAAGGAGGAAGCGCTATTGGCATGGCGGCGCAGCAAGTTGGGCCGGTCGTTCATGCAGAAGAGGCTTATTCTCATAGGCGCCGCGGAGGACACCGCGCGTTTGCGAGCTGGCCTGGCGCGAGACAGTCACGACGGACTTCAGGTTGTGGCTCAACTCAACATCAACGAGGCGCCTGTTGAGAAGTTGGTTGACATGTTGCATGTGCACTCGGCCAACTGCGTCATTCTTACCGCCAAGCACACTTATTTCGGACAAATCGAGCGTGCGATCGAAGTCTGCGAACGCGAGGGAGTCGAGGTGTGGCTGCTAGCCGACTTTTTCAAGACGCGGATTTCGCAGACGCGTTTGGACTTGTTTATGGGCCGCCCCACGCTCGTCTTCAGGTCCTGTCCGGGCACGTCGTGGCCGGTGCTGACGAAGAATGTGATCGACTTCCTTGGCGCGCTCTTGTTGCTCCTCATATTAGGTCTTCCGATGGCGCTGGTCGCTCTGGCCATCCGCCTTACATCGAGTGGCCCGATTCTGTTCCGGCAGCAGCGGAGCGGGCTCAACGGCCATCCTTTCACCATGCTCAAGTTCAGGTCCATGACCACCGACGCCGAGCAGCGCAGACATGAGCTGGAGGCTCTTAACGAGATGACCGGCCCGGTGTTTAAGGTGAGCAATGATCCACGGATTACTCCGCTTGGCAGACTCCTGCGTCGCTGCAGCATCGACGAGTGGCCGCAGCTCATCAATGTTCTCCGAGGCGAAATGAGTCTGGTTGGACCGCGCCCCTTGCCGGTCGACGAGGTCAGGCGATTTGACGATCTGGCTCACCGTAGAAGGTTGAGCGTCAAGCCGGGTCTGACTTGCCTATGGCAGGTCAGTGGTCGGAACGATGTCCGGGATTTCAAGGAATGGGTGCGACTAGACTTGGAGTACATCGACAATTGGTCGCTGTGGCTTGATTTCAAGATTCTGCTGCGGACCATTCCCGCCGTTGTGTCAGGAGCCGGTGCCAAATGAAAGCCAGACGACGCAAAACCACTAGTGACAAACGCCCCCTTGTCTCCGTAGTGACCGGCGGGGCTGGTTTCCTCGGTTCGCATTTGGTCGACCTGTTATTGGCGCGTGGCCACAGGGTTATCGTGCTTGACAACTTAGTCACGGGCAACGCGGACAACATCGCGCACCACGCGGGGAACCCGGCCTTCAGGCTTGTGCAGCAGGATGTGACGGAGTTCATTTTTCTTGACGGCCCCATCGACTACGTATGGCACTTTGCCTCCCCGGCCAGTCCGGAGGATTATCTGCGACTGCCAATCCAGACTCTCAAGGTCGGATCGCTGGGCACGCACAAAGCGCTTGGTCTCGCTCGGCACAAAGGCGCGAGGTTTCTTCTGGCCTCGACATCAGAAGTCTACGGGGACCCGAATGTGCACCCCCAGGTGGAATCCTATTGGGGTAATGTCAATACCGTGGGCCCGCGCGGCTGCTACGACGAGGCAAAGCGGTTCGCCGAAGCGTTGACCATGGCATACCACAACTATCACGGGCTCGAGACCCGCGTCGTCCGCATTTTCAACACCTACGGACCACGCATGCGGCTGAGCGACGGCAGGGTGGTGCCGAATTTTGTCGCGCAAGCACTCCAATCAAAACCACTGACGGTGTATGGCGATGGCAAGCAAACGCGTAGCTTGTGTCACTTCTCGGACTTGGTCGAAGGGGTCTACCGGCTCATGATGAGCCAGGAGCACAAACCAGTCAACCTTGGCAACCCGCGTGAAATGAGCGTTCTTGAGATAGCCAGCACCGTAATCAAGGCCACTGGTTCAAAAAGCAGAATCGTCTTCCGCCCGTTGCCGAAAGACGATCCGCGGCGCCGGTGTCCGGACATCGGGCGAGCACGAAACCTGCTTCACTGGGAACCAAGGGTCACTTTGGCAACGGGGTTGGCGGAGACAATCGGTTGGTTCCGGGCACGGACGGGACGGTGTTGATGTCGGCTGGCTTTAGGTGCAAAAAACCATGCGGACAACTTTTCTGTTTGACCGTTCGGTTCGTTTCAAGTAACCACACTCGGAATGTCGTGGCCTTGCCCCGGCGGGAATTGTGTGACCGTGAAATGACCACCTGACCGTGGTCGACTGAACAGCATGTTGCGCGCAAAATCTTTTCTGTGCGTTGACTTCGGAGCTGGCACCCTGAAGGTTGCTGAGTTCGATGTCGGCGAAAGCGCCGGATTACGGCTGCTGCGTTACGGGCTCAAGCCACTCGGCTTGGCGGGTTCTCAGGACTCCGCGCGCGAGGGTGTTCTGCTTCGTGGCCTCCAGGAACTGCTCGGCGACAAATCACTCGCGGCCCGCAATGGCAATGTGTGCGCGCCGAGCTTGCACGTCTTCTCGAAATTCCTCAAGCTCCCCCCCGTCGATTCCTCCAAAATAACCCAGATCATCCACTACGAGGCGCAGCAGAATGTCCCGTTCCCTCTTGAGGAAGTGGTATGGGACTACCAGATTCTGGGCACGCTGCCGTCGGGTGAGTTCGAAGTGCTCCTGGCCGCCGTCAAGTCCGAAGTGGTCGAGGTCTTGTTCAGAGCCGCCGAGAACGCCGGAGTGCGGTTGGACTTGGTGGACATCGCGCCAGCGGCCCTGTGCAACGCGTTTCGCTACAACTACAGTGACGCCGAGGGATGCTCGATGCTCTTGGATATTGGCGCAAAGACGAGCAATGTTCTCTTCTTCGACAAAGACAAAGTGTTCTCGCGCAGTATAAACATTGGCGCCAACTCGATCACGCAGGACTTCGCCGCTGAAGCCAAGCTCCCATTCCTCGAGGCCGAGAAAATAAAGATCGCGGAGGGTTTCGTAAGCCTGGGTGGCGCCTACGAGGAACCGGAGAATCCGCGCCAGGCGGCCATTTCAAAGATTGCCCGCCAGGTGATGACGCGACTGCATATACAGGTGAATCAAACAATCCAGTTCTTCCGAAGTCAACAGGGGGGGACGGCGCCTTTGCGGCTTTACCTGGCTGGAGGAGCGTCGCTAATGCCTTACACGGCCCAGTTCTTTGCCGAGAAACTCAATATTCCAGTCGAGTACTTCAATCCTTTCCGCAACATTGAGATCGACCCCTCCGTCAATTTGGAGGAGCTCGCCAAGGTGGCCCATTCCATGGGCGAAGTGGTTGGACTGGGCTTGAGGAATCCCGCGCAGTGCCCTATCGAGCTCAACTTGATGCCCAAGAGCATTCTCAAGCGACAGGAGTTCAACCAGAAGAAGCCCTATTTCGTGGCCGCGGTTTTCAGCCTGATTCTGGTCGTCCTTATCATGGGCTGGTTCTTCGGCAGACTGGCACAGGCCAAACAGGAGGCTATCGAAAACCGCACCCCGACAATCGAGTCGTTGAGGATGAAGAAAGACCAGCTCAAGAAGGCGATGGACGCCAAGAAACAGACGCAGGAAATAGCCGATCAATACACCGACTGGATGCAAGGGCGCCTCGCGTGGGCTGATATAATATCCGAGCTCCGCAACGCGCTCGAACAAACTGAGATCAACACACGCAGACCAGGCATGCGAACTGGCGTGTGGATCGAAAAAATGGCGGCTGACAACGTGGAAGTGCCCGAAGAGGCGACGACCGAAGACGGCGAGACGCCCAGGCCGAGAATGATGGATATCCGCATGCTTCTGCGCTACGGGCTGTTGCCCAAGGGCTTCAAGTTGGTCCAGGACGCCAATGCGCAGGGCGGCCTCGGCGGCGGCATGCCAATGCCCGCGACTCCTGGTGACACGGGCGAGACCTCAAGGAAGACCGAAAGCTCAACCAACGAAGTCAGCGTGATAAACCTCACGTGCCGCGCTGTAAGCTGGAATAAACTCTACGCGACAGCTGACACGGAGCTTCACAACGCCCTCCTGAAACATCTGCAATCGAGTCCAATGTTCCTATCCGGCACCAACGGCACCCAGCTTTCAGGCCAAGTGGAGCAAGACGACGCCACCGGCACATTCAAGTTCGACGTGAAACTTAAGTTGGCCAAGCCTATCAAAATATAGTATGCCCTGGCTTAAGAAGAATCTGTGGCTGGTCGGCGGAGGGGCCGTTGCTCTGGCACTTTTGTTGATCGCCGGTGGCTATTTGTACCGCAACTGGGCTGAAGAATCCCGAGTGAGCAGTTCGTTGAACGAGCAAACTCAGGAATTGAACGATCTGAACAACCTCAACCCTCACCCGGGCAATGAGAGGATTAACAACATCGAAGAGGCCAAGAGACAGGAAAAAGAGCTTGAGGCGTACCTTAATGAGGCCCAAAAGCAATTCGTGCCCTTGAGCTACCCCACTAACCTCGATAGCGGCCAGTTCAAACTCCTGCTCGACACCACCATCTATGACCTGCAGCGAAGGGCCGAGAAGGCAAGTGTCAAACTCCAACCTCAGTGCGCCTTCGCTTTCTCCGCGCAAAAGCCGCTCCTTTCCTTCGATCAAGGCTCGATCGCTCCGATGACCAGGATGTTGATCGATATCAAATCAATCTGCGAAATGCTCTTTGACGCCAAAGTGCTTACTCTGGACGGGATCAGGCGCCCGTCCGTCACCGCTCAAGACACGCCGAGCCAGCAGCCAGGGATGTCGGAATACTGGACTCGAAAGCCCGCCACCAACGATCTTGCTGTCGTCACCCCCTACGAGTTTACTTATCACTGTTTCACGGGCGAACTCGCAGCCGTCCTGGAAGGTTTGTACAGCAGCCCCCATTGCTTCATAGTCAAGAACCTGGTGGTCGATCCCAGTCCATCCCAGCTTCTGGATCAATCTTCCACTGCCTCGCCTGACTACGCGCCAACCATGCCGTCGATGCCATACTCGATGAATTACCGTTATTTCCAGCAGATGATGCGCTACGGGATTCCGCGCGGTTATGGTCCTGTGATGCCACCGCCCGAAACACCTACCCCTTCAACTAGGGGCGGGCTCACCACCGTTCTCGATGAGAAGCCGGTACGCGTCATCATGTGGGTCGACGTCGTGCTGATTCGCGACTTGAACGAGGTCAGAGCCGCCCGGACGAGCCGAGCTCGCGCCCCGCGACCGCCTCCGACTCCCGACGACGGCTCGACGCCGCAGGGCGACTCCAGTGCGCCGCCCGCGGAACCTCCCGCCGCCAACTAGACAGCGTGCCAATGGAAATCCTGCGCAAGCACTACGAGAAGATCATCCTGAGCTTCGTGCTGGTTGGCTTGGCCGCCGCGGCCGCCCTGCTGCCGCTCAAGGTGGCCAGCGTCAGAAGAGAACTCGAGTCCGCCACTCAGGGACTCGGCCGCAGACCAATCAAACCCCTGCCCGCGCTCGACATGAGCACGAACATGGCGGCGCTGAAACGGTTGCTGAAACCGCCAAAGGCCACTTTCGCGACCCAGGGCCACAACATCTTCAATCCCATCCCGTGGAGCCGGAAAGGAACCGACGGCCCTTTGATTCCCCAGGAGCAGTTCGGCCTCAACTCCGTGTCGGTCACGAAGATCACGCCGCTTTACCTGAAGATCGAGTTCAAAGGCGCCCGCGATTCTGGCGACAACGTGCGTTATGATTTCGTGATCACCAGGGAGGCCGCCACCAACACCGCCGGCCAGAAACCCGCGCCGCGGGTGGTTGCCCTGGGCGGCAAGACGGACGTCTTTACTCTGAAGAGCGTTGTCGGAGAACCGGACAAACCGACCGAGATTGTGCTCGAACTGGTGGATTCCAAGAAAACCGTCTCCGTAAGCAAGGAACAGGTCTTCACCGAAGTCGCCGGATACGCCGCCGACTTGAGGTATGAGCTCGAAAACAAGGTCTTCCCAAGGCAGCGCGTGGGGCAGAAGGTCTCGCTCAGTGGCAACACGTACAATATCGTTGAAATCGAATCGGGCTCCATTACACTCGAAGACGAAAAAACGAAGAAACGCACTTCTATAGCGCTTAAAGCCGAGTCCTAGTCGCAACCGCTTATTCTTTGTCCAACTGAACCCAAACCCATGATGCGTCGATTAGTCGTTCACTGTCTTTGTCTTGCGTTCCTGTTCCCCGCCGTGCTGCCCCTCGCCGCCCAAAACGCACCGGCTCAGTCAGCCGCTGAGGAGGCCGTCCGACGGCAGGAATGGACAATCCTTCTCCGCAGAACACTCCAAGACGCCCAGTCCGATCAGAGCAAAGGTGATTGGGGAAGCGCAGCCAAGCTCTACGAGGAGGCGTGGACGCTCGTTGAGCGGATCGGCGACGCCGCCATCGAGAAGGAGCGCAAGGAGACAGTCGACGGCATGAGCGCCGTCTATCTCGTTCTCGCCGACAAGTCCTACGCCCGCGCCCAATACGAAGAGGCGCGCAAGCAGCTCACACGCGTCCTGAGAGTCGACCCGAAGAACGAAGAGGGCCTGAGACGGATGGCCGCTGTCGAAAAGAAACTCCAGGAACTCGAAGGCCGCCTCCCAAGCCGAGACGCGCTCGCGGTGATTCCCGAAGTGCATAAGGACCACGTCGAGTCAGGAACTCTCACCCAGGACGGCAAGTTGCTCTACGAGATGGGCAAGTTCGAAGAAGCTGAGGTTAAGCTCAAACAGGCAGTCAAACTGAATCCCGAAAACGCGGGCGCGTTCTACTATCTGCGTTTGATCGAGGAAGTCCGCTACGAACAAGAAGCGCGCAAACGCGAACTGATGATCAAGAACAAAATAGTCGAAGTCGAGAAGGCGTGGAACCCTCCCGTCAAATGGGGCAACATCACCAATACTTCCAATCCATTCGGTCGCACCAACACGGTCTACACTGGCCCCGGTCGTCGCGCCATATTCGACAAACTCGAAAAAATCCGCTTCGACAGGTTCCCCGCAATCGGGGATTTCTCATCAGGTGTGCGCCTTGGTGAAGTGCTCAAGTACTTGGATGAGGAGGTCCGCTCGCGGGACTCGGAAAAACGCGGCATCAATTTCATCATCGCCAACTTCGTGGATATGCAGACACAGCAGGCTATGCCACAAGGCTTCGATCCCAACACCGGCCAGCCACTCATGACCGGACCGCAGCAGGAGCAGTTCGAAGTAGGCGACACAACCGTTACGATCGACCCGCCATTGCGGCACGTCCGTCTTGCTGACGTGCTCGACGTGATTTTGAAGGTGGCAAACCATCAGATTAAGTACTCGGTTGAAGAATACGCGATAGTGTTCACCCGCAAGATTCCTGAAGAACCCCAGTTGTTCACCAGGACTTTCCGCCTGAATCCCAACACATTCTTTCAAGGCCTTGAGGGTGTAACTGGCTATTCGTTTATTGGCTCATCCATAAGCGGCGGTTCCGGCGGGACGGGCGGTTATGGCGGCATGGGTGGCATGGGTGGCATGATGGGTGGCATGGGCGGCGGCTACGGCGGCATGGGCGGCGGGGGCGGCCCAGGTTACATCTTGCCCACGGTGGATGTTACGGGCATGGGCGGTGGCGGCTACGGTGGCATGGGCGGCGGCTACGGTGGCATGGGCGGCGGCGGCTACGGCGGCATGGGCGGCGGCTACGGCGGTGGTGGCGGCTACGGGGGCACGTGTGGTAGTACCGGACCCTACAACAGTTACGGGGGCGGCATCTTCGGCGTGACCCGCATGAGCGACATGTCAATGGTCAACAACATGGTGAGAGCGTATTTTAGCGCTTCCGGAGTCGATCTGGGCGGCACGAACGTCTTGGGTACTACGACTGGCGGAGGAGGCGCTCAGTTCGGTCAGTATCCGGGCGCGTTTCAGAACGCACAGGGCAAGGCCGTGTTCTACAACGACCGCACGGGGATTCTCCTCGTGAGGGCGACGCTGCAGGACCTTGACATAATAGAAGTCGCGCTCCAAGCACTCAACATCACCCCGGACCAGGTTACTATCGAAGTCAAGTTCGTGGACATCGGCCAGGAAGATACCAAGGCCATAGGATTCGACTGGTTCCTTGGCCAAATGATGATCGATGGTGGCGCCATTGGCGCCGGTGGAGGCACGTACCCTTCAGTCAGCGGCGCCGAATCGACCACCACCCCGTACGGGGTTTTCCCCGGTGTGTTTGGACAAGCGTCAGTTGCGCCCAACCCAGGAACCGACCAGGTGTTGACGAAAGGCTTGCGCAACGCAACCGCCGAGGGAACACCAATTCCAGCCGTTGGCACGATTA
>JAXDCU010000643.1:0-3324 GCA_034677645.1 Verrucomicrobiia bacterium | reverse complement strand
GAACAAGGCCGGAGCTGGCGCCGGACACATTGTCAACAGTGAAGGATTGCGTGACGGCGCGACCTGGGGCAAACGCGCGGCATGGGTTGACTATCACGGTCCCGTCAAGGACCAGATACTCGGTGTTTCCATTTTTGACCATCCGAAGAATCCGCGGCACCCCACGTGGTGGCACGTGCGCGATTATGGGTTGTTTGCGGCAAATCCGTTCGGGTTGCACGATTTTGAGAAACAACCGACCGGCGCTGGAAAGTTGGTCGTCCCCGCTGGCGAGAGCGTCACGTTCAGGTACAGGTTCTACTTTCACCGCGGAGACGAAAAGACGGGCCGTGTCGCGGAACGCTACGCCGAATATCTCAAGGCCGAGGCACAGTAGCGATATAGAAGTCACATCAGCCCACCATTCCATGAGAAACCTAACACGACGCATTTTTCTGAGGAACGCGCTCTTGAGTGCCGCATCGGCCGGCTTGTTGCCGGGCTGTGTGACCGCCGCGCGCCGGGCCCGTATCATAGGCCCCAACGAAGAAATCCGCCTGGCCGTTGTCGGTTTTCGGGGACGCGGGGCGGACCATATCGGCAGCATCCTCAACCTGAGGGCAAAGGGCGAGAAAGTGAGCTTGGTCGCTCTTTGCGATGCCGATCGCGATGTCCTCGAGAAGGCCGTCAAGAACATGCGCGACAAGAATGTCGCCGTGAAAGGCTACATCGACGTGCGCGACGTGTTCGATGACACCGGCGTCGACGCGGTAACTTTCGGCACCCCCAATCACTGGCACGCGCTGGGCACTGTCTGGGCCGTGCAAGCAGGCAAAGACGTTTACGTCGAAAAACCGGTGTCTCACAACGTGTGGGAGGGGCGAAAAGCCGTCGAGGCTGCTCGGAAGTATGGGCGCATCGTGCAGGCAGGCACTCAGAGCAGGTCCAGCCCCGCCCTCATTGAGTCGATAGCGTGGGTCCGCGCGGGTAATCTGGGGCCGATCCGAATCGCGCGTGGACTTTGCTACAAGCGCAGAACAAGTATCGGCAAGGTGGATGGCCCTCAGCCTATACCGCCTGAGGTGAACTACGATCTGTGGTGCGGGCCCGCGCCAATGGAACCGCTGATGAGGAAACGGCTGCACTACGACTGGCACTGGGTTTGGTCGACCGGGAACGGTGACATCGGGAACCAGGGCATTCACCAGATGGACATGGCCAGATGGTTTTTGGGTGAACAATCGCTTTCGCCGCGTGTCATCGGCGTTGGAGGGCGCCTGGGCTACGTTGACGACGGACAAACACCAAACACGCAGATCGTGTTCCACGACTATCCAAATGCAGCATTGATATTCGAAGTCCGCGGCCTGCCGGAACGCGCTGGTTCTGACAGGATGGACAAGTTCATGGAAGCTGCCATCGGAGTAGTTGTCCACTGCGAAGGTGGGCATGTGACGGTGGCGGACAGCGGCGTGATTGCCTACAACAAGACCGGGCGCGAGATTCGCAGGTGGCAGGGGAACAACGACCACTTCGCCAATTTCATCAAGGCCGTCCGGAGCCGGAACCGCGCGGATTTGAATGCGGACATTCTCGAAGGCCACATTTCCAGCGCGCTCTGTCACACGGGCAATATCTCTTACCGGCTCGGACGACAGGCTTCGGCCGGGCAAATCCGCGAGATCATCAAGTCCGAGCCAGACGCGGAGAACACGTTTCAGCGGATGCTCGATCACCTCAAAGTCAACGAAGTCGACGTGAACGCGGCTCCACTGACGATCGGACCTGTTCTCAGAATGGACCCCAAGAGGGAGGCGTTCATCGGTAATCGCAAGGCCAACGAGTTGCTGACGCGGGACTATCGCAAGCCTTTTGTAGTGCCGGCGAGAGTGTAAGAGTGGTCGGGCGCGAACACCAGTTCGCAGCTCTGTAGGTGTGCGCGGCTTGCGTATGCACCCAGATGGTTGTCAGGAAACTCACCATGAACCGGGTAGGGACCGATTCCACTCGGCCCCTGATTTTGCCCAAAACAGTGCAGGCTCGAACAAGCTGTCGCAGGCATGCCCCAGATCAGCTTCGGCTGAGGCAGCTATCCGCCTCGAAATTGAAGAAAGCGGGCCTATCACGTTCGCCAGGTTCATGGAGCTCGCCTTGTACCATCCTGAGCACGGCTATTATGAGCAGGGGCCGAACAGGATTGGGCGGCAAGGCGACTACTACACGAACGTCAGTGTGGGTTCCGTCTTCGGCGAACTGCTTGCCTCCGACTTTAGCGATCGCCTAACGCAGCTTGGTCCGGGGAAAGTCGTGCTCGTTGAATGCGGAGCGCACGACGGGACGCTCGCGCGAGATGTACTAAGTTGGATTCGGGATTGGCGGGGTGGTGTATATGACAGGCTGCGCTACGTGATTGTGGAGCCGTCGCCGCGCGGACAATCTCTGCAACGTCATGCGCTGGCTCAATTCACACCTCACGTGGAGTGGTGCAATGGATTGTCTGATCTTGAATCAAGACACGTGCGAGGCGTTATTTTCGCAAACGAACTTCTGGACGCGTTCCCGTTTCATCGTTTGCGCTGGAGCACGCAGGACCGGCACTGGCACGAAGCCGGAGTCGGACTGCGGGACGGGTGTCTGGTCTGGGTGGCCCTCCCAAGGACGGAGAGTCGCCGGCAAGCGTCCGCCAAGGGCACTTACTCGAACGATGAGAAAAACACGGCGGTTGCCCCTGTTATTTCGGCGGCGTTGTTGGAATGTCTGCCTGATGGTTTTTGTTTCGACTACTGCCCTGGCGCCGCGGTTTGGTGGAGTAGGGCCTCGCGATTGCTATCCGAAGGCGCGTTGCTTACGATCGACTACGGCCTGACAACGGAAGAACTGCTTTCTCCTGATCGGCTTGGCGGCACGGCGCGGGCCTACCAGAATCACACCGTCACTGGCGGCATACTGGAGGCGCCTGGCAAACGGGACCTGACCGCTCACGTGGATTTTGGCTCAATCGCCGCCGCCGGGGTCGCCGCTGGCTTAGACACCGAATTCCTCATGTCGCAGGAGCGGTTTCTTATGGGAATTGTCGCGGCGACACAGAAGAAGGCCGGTTCGTTTCCCGATTGGTCGGGCCATCGACGGCGGCAGTTGCAAACCCTAATCCATCCCTGTAACATGGGCCATTCCTTTCGGGTTCTTTGCCAGGCGCGGCGCGGGCCGATTGCGCGATGAAGTCAACCAATCCGATTCTCTTTTGCTTCGCCCTTCGCGCTGAGGCCAACCCCTTCCGTCGACGAACACGTGGCATGTCCCACGCGCGAGTTTTGGTTACCGGCATGGGTCGAACAAACGTCGCCG
>JAXDCU010000642.1:0-4261 GCA_034677645.1 Verrucomicrobiia bacterium | reverse complement strand
GATTGAACTTGTTGATAAAAAGTGTGGCCTCCGACAAACCCTCCCGCCCCCCCAGCGCCTCCCTCAACAACCACGCTCCACACCACACGAGTATCCAAAGCCCCTCAGTGTGACTCCGGCGACAGATACATCTCACCCGGCCCAAGCCGGTCGTACCACGTGAACTTGAGGATCACCGACGTGAAGCCGAAGACCGCCAACGATATCGTGAATTCCTTCCAGTGCTGGATCACCAGATAG
Organism: Verrucomicrobiia bacterium; assembly: GCA_034677645.1. GTDB lineage: Bacteria > Verrucomicrobiota > Verrucomicrobiia > Limisphaerales > J093 > JAAYVR01. The sequence goes on along the minus strand of JAXDCU010000642.1, from coordinate 4,021 downwards.
ATCGGCGCGGTCACCATCGCGGTCTGCCATGCCAAACCTACGGCGATATTGAAACAGTCGCGCCGGAAATCGCGGTTGGGTTCGAATCCGGCGTCCGACGCGCGGCATTGCTCGTAAACCGGGCGCCAGAAACCCCACGGCCGAACGCATCGATAGAAACTGTCCAGCACTTTTCTCGGCTCCGGCGGCGTCAACAGACAGACGATCACCGAAACCGCGCCGCTGAAGCCGAGTATGAAGAGGAAATTGAACACCTCATGGATTTGGGGCGCCAACCGTGGCACAACAAGCGCCGCCGCCGTGCCGGAAGCCATGCCGGCGAAGAAGCCGTAGCCGTTGAATCGCCACCAGTGCCACTTCATGACGTTGGGCACCACGAACGCCGGGATCAGCGAAGACGTGATCCACTTCGTGATTGTGTGGACGTCGCGAGTCACGAAACCGAAGCCGATGCCCAGAAGGATCACAACGCTCGACGTGATCCAACCGAGGGCCACGTACCGCCGCGGCGGCGCGTCGGACCGGACGTAGCGTTTGTAGATGTCGTTCACCACATACGCCGCGCCGGAGTTCACCGTCGAAACAAAGGTGCTCATGAACGCCGCCAACAAAGCAGCGATCAGGATGCCCCTGAAACCAATTGGAATGTAGCCGCTGTTCAAGACGCGCGGGAGGATTTCCTCGAACTTGGCCTCCTTTCCCCTGGTGGATATCAACTGCGTCAGCTCCGGGCTGAAGAAGACAATGCCAATCACCGCGATGGCCGCTATGAGCAGAAACCGCGGCGCAAGCGACACGATCGCCATCATCATGTTCTCAAGAGCCGCCTCGCGCGGACTGCGCGTGGAGAGCACATGCTGAATGGCGTAATTGGGCGTTGGCCCAGCGGCGCTGACGAGCACGCCTTTGAAGAATAACATGCCCGTGAAGAGCAGAAACAGCGAGTAGCCGTCACCCCCGTTTGCGACCGGCGCCGTCACGCGTTCATGCAACGCCGGCATCAGCCGGCTCCAGTCCAAATCCAGTTTCCAGCCGGAAAACAACTGGTCCCACCCAGGCGGGACCGCGGCGAGAATCTGCTGTGGTTGTATGGTGACGATCGCGATGACCGCGACGCCTATGGCCGCAACGATTATGAGCCCGAGTTGGATCAAATCGTTCATCACCACGCTATACATGCCGCCTACGACGCAGTAGGTGCCGGTGATCAATAGCACCGCCGTTCCGTACGCTTCACAAGGAACGTCCCATGGGAAAAACGGCTTCGCGAACTCCGCTATGCCACGGAAAGCGTAACAGAGGAAGCCGATCACGTGCACAAGCGCATAGACAACCACGCTCAGATACGCCAACTCAGCGCCTCGGCTGTCGCCGAACCGGGTGCGCATCCATTCGGCTCCGGTCAGGACGTTTGAGCGGCGCACCCAGGTGCCCAGATACATCATCCGAAAAACGACGTTGAACAACGGCCAAATCCAAAGCAGCCATACCCCCTTGACACCGTAAATGAAGAACATCATCACGAACCACATCGTGCCGGTGATGTCCACGCCACTGGAACCGTGTGCCACGCCAATGAGCCACCACGGCAGACTCTTGCCCGCGAGAAAGTAGGATTCAGAGTTGCGAGAGGCCCTCCGCGACACCCACCACCCAACCGCCGACATGAGGACCAGATAAACCGCAACGATGGCGAGATCGACCGTATGCACCGACCTTTTATTCCCGCCCTCGCTCTCCCTGACAATTCAAAACTTCGACCGGGCCGTCGCTAGCGCCTAGGCGCGTTCCAGGTACTTGCCTGTTCGCGTGTCAATCCTGAGCTTCTCGCCCGTCTTGATAAAGAGAGGCACCTGAACGCTCAGACCAGTCTCCATGGTCACCAGCTTCTGCACGTTGCTGGCGGAATCGCCGCGGATGCCTTCCGGGGCTTCTTTCACGGCGAGAACAACCGACGAAGGGAGTTCGACCTGAACCGCCTTGTCCTCGACGAATGTAATCGTGAGCGGCGTGTTCTCGACCAGATAAGTCTTCGCGTCGCCAACGATCTCCGGCGAAAGCGTCACGGTCTCGAACGTCTCCGGATCGGAAAACACATAGTCTTCGCCGTCCTTGTAGCTGAAGTCCATCTTGCGCGACACCATCGGCACCACATCGACCTTCTCAGTCGAGCTGAATCGCAAGTCGGACGATCGCCCCGACCGCACGTTCCGAAGCGTCACCTGAACGAATGCGCGCAAGTTCCCAGGCGTTCGGTGCTGTGCGTCGAGCACTACACATACCTCGCCGTTGTACATTATCGCCATGCCGCGTCGCAGATCATTCGCTGATGCCATAAGACAATCTCGGACGCCGGCCAGGTTTATCCCGGCCCCGTCCACAAGAGGGGCGAACTTAGCCCGTCACGCGCTGATTGCAAGCAAAACGGCTTCGGCAAAACGGCCGAGCGCCTTGCCGGCCGGTCTGGAGGGCGAGGCTGCCGCCCAGCGGGGTGAAATATCGAGACCGCCGGCCTTTAGCCCCGCCGCAGTGGCCTCCTGTTCCACATGCAAGGCATTACGAGTTGCCATTCTCGACTCCCTGGACAAGGCTGTATTCATGAATGGCATTCCCGTCTTGCATGTCGAAGGCGACTGCATCGCCCGCGCCTGGGAACTATCGTTGATCGAGCTTCACCGCCACGGCTGCAACGTCAAGACCGAGTATGACAAGCCGGACGATCCTCCCAGCAAAGACGCCACGATGATCATCACTGTCTCGGACCCGCTCAGCGAGCCGATGATCCACAAGGATTTCCCAGGGGGCCCAATCGAGCTCGAGGAGTATGTCATGGAGGTGTGCGACGGTATCAAAGACCACCTCGTCCGCGACCCGTCCAATACCAAAGACACCCGCTGGGAATACACTTATCATCAGCGCCTGTTCAGCTACTCGGTCCCCACCATGCAGTCTTTCGATCAGATAGAAGCGGTCTGCCGCCGACTCGCGCGCACACCGCACACGCGTCGCGCGCAGGCGATCACATGGAAAGTGTGGGAAGACAATGAGTGCTACGACCCCGCTTGCATGCAGAGTGTCTGGTGCAGAATCACGCCCGACGAAAACCAGGCCGTGCTGAGCATGAACGTACGCTTCCGATCCAACGACGCTTACAAGGCCGCGTTCATGAACATATTCGCCCTCGTGAATCTGCAGCAGCGTATCGCCAACCGCATTGCGGAACTCAGCGGCCGAACGGTTCGTCTCGGCCGCTACTGCCACATCGCCGACAGCTATCACATCTACGGCTCCTATTTCCGGGAGTTCGAAGGACGCTTCCTCGGCGCCCTCGAAAAACGCAGCTTCGAGCAACGCACTCTCCGCTACGAGGCCTTCCGCGACATGATGGTTGAAGCGCGCCCGGCGTTGATTGAAAAAGCGCGCGCTCTTGGGAACGCGTCTCCGGCTCGCTGAATTGCCGGGTCTGCGACAAAGATGGCGCTGTGGGGCGGACCTGCTTCCCCTTGCGGGGCGAGGCGCGCCGGACCCCGTCGCGAGCGACCTTGTCTCCAAGCTCGGTTCAGGAGGCGCAGTCGGACCGTTCTTGCGGGCTTGCGCCAAAAAAAGACATTGGCCCGCCACCCGGCAGGCCAATGCCTCCAACCTTTTATTGAGCCTTACTTGCTACTTGTTACTGCGCGGAGCAAATCCACACGCCCAATCCCGCCATCTGCGTCTCCGCGACCAAGTCTCGCGCAGGGGCGATCTGACCGTTCTCTATGGAACGCCCCACGCTTTCTCCGTCTTCCGTGGGCTACGGTACGAATACCAATACAAATCCGGATCGGCTCGCGGCGTGTTTATGTTGAGCTGGTATGCTCCGTCTCGGGCGTTGATCTTAAGTTTCTTGATGGTGGGCCCGATCCACTTGTGAATCTCGGAATGGCCGTCAGCAAATGAAAACCCACATGCGCCGTTGTGGTAGTTCGCCGGTATATCGATGAATTTTGCATCGGCTGGCGGGAAACAACCGGCGTCGTTA
>JAXDCU010000641.1:0-11686 GCA_034677645.1 Verrucomicrobiia bacterium | reverse complement strand
CCTCGTTACGATCGCTGTCCCAGATCACGTCCTTCACGTGGACATGTTCGATCCAGGGTCTGACTTTGATGTAGAACTCCCACGGGTCCTGTCGCGTCCATGGTTTGGGTTTCGATCGGTCGAGATTGAAAAGCGGATTGCCAGTGTCCCACACCCATTTGAGTCCTGGCACGTTTTCGAGCAAGCGAAGCGCAAATGGCCAGCCCATGCCGCCGTAATTCATGCAGTTCTCGTGCACCGGCTGCAGACCGGCATCGAGGAACATCCGTGTCAATTCGCGCAACCGCCGAAATCTCTCCTCCTCGATTTGATCGTCACTGTCCTCGCGGATCGCGAAACTCATAATCCTCACGAGTTTGGTTTTGAGTCGAAGCATGCGTGGAATGGCACGCTTGGCCTCATTCATCGACGAATCAAAAGGGTCAGTGATCCGTTTGCCCCAGTTGGCTATTGTCGAGCCGAAACAGCAAACTCCAATTCCGGCCTCATCGAGTTTCTCGACTGTCCTGTCGAAGGCCGGTTCAGTCAGGTCATGAATGTTTGCCTGTGGCCAGCCAGGCAACTGGACGCTGCGCGCTTCGATGCAACGCCACCCCAATTCCTTTGTCGCCCGGATTTGAGCGTCAAGATCAACACCAGCTTCGTCACTGATTCCTGTTAGGTACATGCATGCCTCCTTCCGTTGTCAGGTCGGTTGTGGCCCCGGGGACTCTCGCTTCCGCAAGTCCGTCTCGCGGAATCTGATTAGAAGCGAGTTGTCCCGAATCGCGCACGAGGCCAAGATTGGACAGAATGCGCGTTACCGATCGGGCCCTGTTAAGCGTGTAGAAGTGAATGCCGGGAACTCCCTCGCTAAGCAGATTCACGCATTGGTTCGTGGCGAACTCGATTCCGTACTCGCTCACCGCTTGGTTGTCGTCGCCCAGTTGTTCCAAGCGGGTGGCGAGCCCGGGTGGAATTGTGGCGCCGCACATCGAAGTGAACTTACGGACTTGAGACGCGCTCTGTATTGGGATGATCCCAGGAACCAGCGGTACACCCACGCCCAGGCGGCCAACGAGATGATCGCGAAACTCGTAGAAGTAGTCGTTGTCGAAAAAAAGCTGCGTGAGAACGAAATCAGCCCCGCAATCGATCTTGGCTTTGAGTCGTTCCCAGTCGACGTGGCGTCCTTGGCGACACTCGGTGTGGCCTTCGGGAAACCCGGCCACGCCCGTCGAGAATCCGCCAAGTTCGCGGGCCAGTGAGACCAGTTCATGCGCGTACTGAAATCCTCCTTGAGGTCGTGCAAAGGAAGTCGTGCCCGCGGGAGGGTCTCCGCGCAGAGCGAGCAAGTTCTGAATGCCCCGGCGTCGCGCGTCAGCGAGCAGCTCGACGATGTGCGCGCGAGTTGAACCGACACATGTCAGATGCGCCATTCCTGGAAGTTGCCAATCGGATTGGATCGATTGAACCAGGTCAAGTGTCTTGTCTCGTGTGCTACCGCCGGCGCCGTACGTGACCGAGCAGAAAGCAGGTCTGAGCGCTGACAAGCGGGGGAGAGTCTTCTGACGCAGCGCCCGTTCGCCTTCAGGAGTGCGCGGCGTGAAAAACTCGAAGGAAACTACCGGCTGGCGGCCGGCGGTGGCAGCGAGGTAGATGTCCCTGACGAACGGCATCTCTGGGCTGAATGTGCACTACGCAACGGACTTGGGCAAGGCCGCGCTGATCTCCACGCCTTTCAGTTGAGCCGAGTCTTGCGCTCCGGGATGGGTTTGAGGTCCCTGAAACTGGCCCAGTACCGATCGGGGATGAGACTCAAACCTACGATACCGATCTGCGACAACACAAACAGCACCAGCCAGAACATCGCTCGTTCCATGAAACCATACGCGTGCAGGCCAACGCCCAGCATGTTTACGCCAAACCACGAGAAGGCAGTGACGACATTGCCGAAGATGGCCAGGTTCATTAAACCTCGGTCACGCACCATTCCGATCCAGCGGGCATGAAGGACAATCGCATTCCAGACCACCACAAGAAGCGCGCCGTTCTCCTTTGGGTCCCATCCCCAGAACCTACCCCACGACTGATCCGCCCAAATGCCACCAAGCACAGTGCCGACGAAGCTGAAGAGCGTGGCGAAACAGACCGTTCCGTAAACCATTCGCGCCAGGCTGGCACTGACCTCCCCGGCCATGCCTCTTGTGAAAAAGGCGCGCAGCACATAGACCACGCCCAAAAACCCAGCCACAAAACAGGCTGAGTATCCCAGCGTGACTGTTATCACGTGCGTCGCCAGCCAAAAGTTGCTGTCCAGGACGGCGCGCAGCACTCCCATTGTGTCGCCACCGACAGCCAGATTGTGAGCGATAATCTGCGTGATCAACCCCAGAGCGGCTGAAAGCACCAAGCCTATGCCGTCGCGATTGAAATGCTCGATGAGAATGCCGAGCGCCACCGCACCCCAGCCGACAAACACCGCCGAGGAATACAAGTTGGTCACCGGCGGTCGTCCCTCGATAGCCATTCGAAAGACAATGCCCGCCGTGTGGACCAGGAATGCCACCACCAGAACTCCATAAGCGACTCGGTTCAATTGCTGGAACCAGCCAAACCAGGAGCCCAGGCCCAACACGAACACGAATCCATAGAGCACAACGCTCTTCAGAAAAGGCTGCCAGTGGCGGTAGAAATACTCCCGCTCGACCCTCCTCAGTTCGACGGGAATCGTTGTGGACAGCCACGCTCGATATTTGGCGAGGGCACTGTTGAAAGCGTCTGGCTTGTTTTCTCTCAGAGCCGTCACCATTTGACCATAGCGCATGGCTGCCTCATGAACCCGCCCGACCCTCAAAGCATCAAGGCGCAACGCGGAGCCGAGGCTTGACCAATCGTCTTGGCTGGAAGTCGTGTCCGGTGGCGGGATCGGCAGAAGATGGTCGCAGCCGAGCATGCCATCGAACTGACTGCGCATAGTCGCTAGGCGGTCCAGGTCCTCGGCATTGTATTGGCGGCCTGACTGGCGCGCGTGCCATGCCGCCAGCCCCGCGGGCAGCGACCTTTCAAGCCCAACGATCTCATCGAGAAGATTGGTCGAGCTCTCAGGACGCAGACTGTGTTTGAGACGGTCATATACCACCAACGCTTTATCGAGCCTGACCACGGCCCGCTCGAACGGGCCGCGGTCTTTCAGGTCCGTGAGGCGGGCACGTTCCGATTCCCGCTCGAACTCGCCCAGAGCCGGCGCGATCTGATCGAACGAGAAGTCTTTCTGGCCATTAGCCCGCAACCGAACAAGTGCTAGCACGTCTTGGTGGTCGATGCGAAATACACGACGTTTGTCCGCCGCGTCGGGCTTCGCCATGAGTTCCAGAATCCATTCTGAAGGTGTGGGGCGTTTCCCTCCGTCGACAGGCACGGACTGTCTGCCGCGCAGAACCAGGAGAGAATTGCGGGCGACCGAATCCAAAGGCTGAAGCCTGCCGTTCCACACCGCCGGCAGCCTGCCAAAGCCGGCAGCGTGAAATGGGTAACACTCCCGTGGCTGTCGCATGCCGAGTAACACCCACAACATGGCAGTCGCCATGGCGATCAGAGTGAATGATCGTTTCATGCGTGTTTCCGCCTCGCGAACGAAATCAGGTGAGCCAGGAATCTTGCTGCAAGACCGAGACTCACCAGCCCGCAAGAAACGTAAGGAGTCACCCAGACCGGATTGCGCACCACCTGCAGTATGCTGATTCGCGGGTCCGTCTCGTCAAAGCCGCTCTGATAAAACGTCTCGCCTCTGTACCGCAGCGGCTCGTTCATGCGAATGCGCACGGGCCTGTTCTCGCCAGTTTCTTCATTCATGATCCGAACATCGCTGGCGAAATTGCGCGGAATCTGACTACCTGGATACCTGTCGTGGGTGAACTTTTCCAACTGCAAAGCGAATGGCTTGTAGTAGCGAACCTGGCGCAACGACATTTCAAACGTGCGATTTGACACGCTCAGCATCCGCGGTGTCCTCAGCCAGAGTGAAACCGCCCATGTCCCAAGCGCCCCGCCGGGGCTGGCCAGTTGGATGAATGCCGTCGGCATGTTGCGACGCTCCTCGCTGGTTTCCGTGGCGAGCTGCTGGAATCGGAATCGTCCATCGCGATTCTCAGTCGCGGAGCTTTCTTTGGCGGCTTCTTTGGTGTCCGTCAGCGCCGAGTTTCGCCAGTAGTCGCGGACCGTCACGTCAAATGGCAGGGGAGGCCCGCTCATGGCACGTCCGGGACGCAAAAGCGCCTCAGGAATGACAACCACATCGTCATACCGCGGTTGCGTGGTTTCGACGATGGCCAACTCAACACGACGCGGGTCCTCGGAGTAGCTGACGCGTTCGCCCTCAGTCAGTCGCATCGAGCTCTCAATCGCGAACATGTCCGTCACCAGTTGTCCCAGAAGAAGCAGCAACAAGCCGACGTGCACAAACCACAGACTGACGTTATGGAGGGTGATCTTACGGCGTCCGATCAGTGAGCAGAGCAGGTTTGCCAGCATCACGCTGCCGATCGAATAGCCGCCGGGAAAAACAGGGATGTGCCAAGCCCCCCCCCGGCGGGTCCCAGACCACAACCCAACTCCGGAAATACTTCGCCTGCGCGGCATAGACGCCAATGTCGGTCTGCGCGATCGTGCCGGCGAAAACCAGAATGCCGGCGCAGGCCAAACACGCCACGGTGAGTCGCAACCCTCCCAAAAACTCGATGGCGCGACTAGTCCGCATACTCGACAGTGCGCAGGAACTGAATGAAGGCCTGCTTCTGCTCGGCCACCAGGTCTTCATCGCCAATCATCTTGAAAAACCAGGCCGTGCCATCTCGACGCAGCACGGCGGCTATGAGACGCATGCGGCTGTTGCCGCCGGCCGGTACTCCGGTCATGTCGAACAACCGAGTGCGCGTGCTGGCGATCTCGACTTCCTCGGTCAGTCCGGTCATCTGTGCTTGGTCGACCGGCTGCAGGCCGACCTGTGCTCGCCATCGGTTGAGGTTTTCGATGTCGCTGCCGCCTTCTCCGGGCAATGGGATGATCGTTATCCGCGCCTGACTCCCATTGACGCTTTGGACCGTGAAGTTGCCCAAGCGCATTTCTCCAGGCGCCAGGGCCTGCCAATCCGTCGGCGCCACCCACCGTATTACGGATGAACCGGTCTGTGCGTAAGAGGCGCTGTCGACACGACCGTCCTTGGGGGCGCGATAACTCCGGATTTGTTCCTGGCCACAGCCGACCAGCAACGGAACCAACAGCGTCAATGCCAGACTTGGTGTATTCCAAGCGAACTGACGTGCAAAGGCGCGCACGAGGGAGTTGGGTTTTGGAGTGTGGTGTCCATGTGCCACGGAGAATGGCCCCCTGGCATAGAATCCCGAACCGGCGACGTGTAATCGCGCTGAGGAATCCACCACACGAATGTGCGTCATGGGGCGGCGGACCACTCTCACATCGCGTTGCCGACGGAGAGGAGAAACTCGATGTTACTCCGCGTTTGCCTGAGTTTGCCGAGCAGTAATTCCATTGCCTCGACCGGTGGCACCCCAGTCAGGGCGCGACGTAGCGTTACCACACGGCTGTACTCGTCCGGGTGGTAAAGGAGCTCTTCCTTTCGCGTGCCGGAGCGTTCAACGTTAATCGAGGGGAAAATGCGTCTGTCAACCAGGGCGCGGTCAAGGTGGACTTCCATGTTGCCGGTGCCTTTGAACTCCTCGAAAATCACCTCGTCCATGCGCGAGCCAGTGTCAACGAGGGCCGTTGCCATGATCGTCAACGAGCCGCCTTCCTCGATATTCCGCGCCGCGCCGAAGAAGCGTTTCGGTTTGTGCAATGCGTTGGCGTCGACACCGCCCGAAAGAATCTTGCCGGAATGGGGTTGGACGGTGTTGTACGCGCGCGCGAGGCGGGTGATTGAGTCGAGCAGGATGACGACATCGCGCTTGTGTTCGACCATGCGCCGTGCTTTTTCGATCACCATTTCCGCGACTTGCACATGGCGTTCCGGGGGCTCGTCGAAAGTCGAGCTGATCACCTCGGCTGGTTTGCATGTGCGCTCCATATCGGTGACTTCTTCCGGGCGCTCGTCAATGAGAAGGATTATCAGGTAGATTTCAGGATTGTTCTTGATGATTGCGTTAGCCAGCTTCTGGAGGAGCACTGTCTTCCCCGTGCGCGGTGGCGCGACGATCAAGCCGCGTGTTCCTTTGCCGATCGGGCATATCAGGTCCAGCACACGGGTCGAGTGCTCGTCCGGCAACGTTTCGAGAATAGTGCGTTTGTTTGGAAACAGCGGGGTGAGGTTGTCGAAATGGGTTTTTTCCTTGGCCTTGTCGGGGTCTTCGTTGCCAACCGCTTCGACCTTCAGCAGCGCGAAGAACTTCTCCTTGTCCTTTGGCGGCCTTATCTGCCCAGCCACAACATCGCCCGTCTGTAGGTCGAATCGTCGGATTTGCGAAGGCGAAACGTAGACGTCCTCAGGGCATGGCAGGTAATTGAAGGCCTGAGATCGCAGAAAACCGTATCCTTCAGGCATGATCTCGAGCACGCCCTCCGCGAACAGAACGCCGCTGCGCTCGGCGTTCTTCTTCAAGATTTCGAAGATCACCTCCTGTTTCTTCATTGTCCCGAAGTTCTCGACGGACCAATCCCTCGCCATGCGCATGAGGTCGGCGGTGGACATGGCTTGGAGTTGGGCGATGTTCAACGTCGTGCCGGCGCGCCCGTTGGCTCCAAACTCGCGCTGCTGGCTCGGCTTCTGAGGCGGCGGTTCGGCGGTCGGCTGCGCCGGTTCCGCCGGAGATGCTGCGTGCTCAGTCGCGTCATCCGACGGCGGGAGTTCAGGGGCGGGGGTCGCGGCTAAGGGCGGTGTCTCGGCGGTTGGGGTAGTCCGCTGATCCGGCTCTTGAGCCTGGGTGGATGGTGGCAGGGGGCCTGTTGGCTCCGAGCCGGTTGGTGGATCTTGCGTCTCGGCCCTTGTCTGCGCGGCCTTGATTCTGCTTGGTGCGTCCTTAGACGCTCTAGGTTTCCTGGCTACTCGTGGCATAGGAGATCGAACCGAGTTCTATGTTGCCAAATCAATTGGATCACAACCTTCGCCTCGTCAGCGCCAAGAGCCATCCGCAGATTGTCTCCGTCATCGACCTTAACGGGCCGAAATAGATCGGAGAGGATTGCTCTTCTGCTGGGTGGCCCCGCTTGTACAGGCAAGGAGGATCACGCGGTCACGCACACAACGTTGTCCATGAATGCTGTCGTGTCAAGCCTTGCTTGCGCGTTCCGGTCGCCAAGGACGCGTCTCACCTTCTTGCAGTCAACCGCGGGTGTCGGGCGGACCGCTGGGCTCGCTCACAGCCGGCCGCGAGCAACGGTGGGAAACGGTATCGGAAATGCCGTCGAGGCCTGCCGCTCAGCTCTTCCTGACCGCGCTGAGAACTTCGTGGGGAACTCGGGCGAAGATATGCGCGTGAACTCAGATTGTTCTATCTCTGAATCTCGACCAAGCCACAATCGATGTACTGTCCGCCGCCGGTCTGGCGACAGTGGATGGCGACGAGGTTCTCGCCTGGCTTGAGAGCGGTCTTGGCGGCGGGGCTAATGGGAAACTCCTCATAGGCTGTGGTGAATCCAGAGGCGGTCGCAGCGCGCTGTCCGTTGAAGTAGACTTCGACGTCTTCGTCGTGGTGAAGGCGGAGCATCGGCTCGCGCGGGACAGCCGTCGGGAGAGTTACAACACGCCTGAGCCAGATATCCGGAGTGTTCCAAGTGGTGCGGACCAGGGTGCCAGGCGTCCCGTCGGTGCCGAAGCCGGCCGGCGCTTGTTTCCAGGAAGAATCGTCGAACTCGGGTTTGAACCAGTTTTCGGCCGGTTTCGATGTCGTGTAGCGCCACAACGCCGCGGTGGTTTCCGAAGTTGGCACGATCACACGGGTCAAGGGTGGAGTAGGGATTGGCGCCCAGTTGGCGGCCTTGGTTTTGTCGCGCGCAGCGTACTTGTGCCAGGTTGACTTGTCATAGAGCATCTGGGCAAACACGCCGCCGACGACTGGCCGTGCGGTGAAGCCGACTTTCTTAGCTGTCTTGGTCTGATACCAATCAGTCATCGGCGAGCGGTCAGGCGTCTCGTTCAGGAACAGGAAGACCGGGTCGATCAAAGCCTCGAAGTCGGCTCGGTTGCGGGTGATCGTGGCTGTCCAAGTGATCCAGTCCAGTTTGGTGTAAGGCTGGCGGTTGTCGAGCGGCAGGCCGTACTTGTTGTGAATGCGCCTGTAATAGTCCATTTCCTTTCGCGCGACTTCGGGCGGGAAGAGACCGAGACCGAGGATTCGGTCCCAGATTAGGTTGTATTTCTGGCTCCACGTGCCTGGCCGGTCGAAGGCGAGCCGGAAGTGGTCGCCGTCATCGGCTTCCTTGATCCAGCGTTGCGCATAATCCTTGGCTAGCGTGGAATAGTCTTTCGCCTTGGAGGTGTCGCCACGCATTTCACACAACTTGCTGAATGCGCCCAGACCACAGATGGCCTTGGCGCTGAGGTTGACGTTATGGGCGAGGTGGCCGGCGAAATCGTCAGTGCAGAGCTGGTTTTCAGGGTCGAACCCCTTGGCTTTGAGATAATCGGCCCATTTCTCCAGTCGCGGCCACCAGAGGCTGGCGAAGTGCGGATTGCCTTCCATCTGCGCGATGGCGGCCATGAGGATGAGCAGGTTGCCGGTCTCTTCGACGGGCATCTGGTTCTCTTCGGTGCGCTCGCCGCCGCCGTAAACCTGGCCGTTTGCCTGAGGGTAGGTGCCAAGGTCATGCGGGGCGAATGGGAACTTCCAGCGCTCGCTTGCGGCGTATTTCATGAACGGGACAAGAAATGACTTGGCCAAAGACGGGCCGAAGAGGAGAAACTGTGGTGACATTGGGTAGAAGACGTCCGACGTGCCGATGCAGCCGTTTGAGTGGTTCTCCTTGCAGAACTGGAGTGGCTGGCCGTTGTCGTCGGCGACGAACTTGCCGGCAACGAAGCACTGTCGGTATGCGATCGCGCAAAGTCGCGCGTACTTCTCGCCACCAGCGCGGGTGAGATCGGCCATCAACTCCGCGTCGAACTGGTCGCATTGGTTCGCCAGGCGCTCGAAGTCCCGGTCGGCTGCCTGGAGCAGATCGGCGGCTTCCCAACCGTTCCGTCGCCAGTACGGCCGCAGGTTCTTCTTCATGTATTGGATCGAAAACAGGTCGTCGTAAGCGAAGATCAGCATCTCGGCGTCGCCTTTGGCGTCCACGCCACGCAATACGAAGGTCATGGCGGCTACGGGCTGGTCATCGTTCGCCGGGCGCGGTTGGCGGGTGTCCATCGCCTCGGGCAGCGCGCCGCTTTGCGCGAAGGCCGTCCGCGTCATGGCGGCCGCGGCGACGACACTCTGCTTCACACGCCCTGCCGGCGCAGCGGTGTAGAGGTAGCCCCAGTCAATGCGCAGGTCGTCGCCCTTCTTCGCGAGGACCGGTTGGTCTTTTGAGCCAAGCTTGAGCGCGACAAGGTCGCCGTACTTCTCCCGCGACCAGACCACCTGCTGCGCGGGATCGTTGACAGTCAACTCGGCGGAGGCGTCGAAGTAGATCGCCACCTCGTGCTTCTGACCGTCCAGAGCCTTGGCTCCCCAAGTCAGGTAGGTGACCGGACGCGAAAGGACATCGATGTCTTCGGGCAACGCAGGCGTGATGAACGCCAAGATCACCTCAATCCCTGCGTCCTGGAACTTGTAGAGCGTGCGGGTAGGCAACACCTCCAAGTCCACCTGCTTCAGCGCAGGCACACTGGCCGGATTCGTGCCCATCAACCGATAGGCCTTCCCGTCCACTCGGATTAGGCTAGTCAGCCGATGCGGCTTGCCCGTCCAGTGGACGGTGTCCTCGTCCGTGAGTTTGTCCGCCGGAGACCACACGCTGAAGTATGGGTCGCATGCAACCAGCGGCGTGGCGGGCGGCACCAACTTGGCGCCGTCGGCGCGGCGTGGCGGCGGCGGCGTGTAGACGGTCATGTTAGCTGATGTGATTGTGGGCTGGTCCATTTTCACCAGTGCGCGGGCGTATGTCATCAGGCCGTTCACTTCGATTTCGACGTCGGTGGTTTGAGTGTAGACGGCGGCGCTCAGTCCAGGTTCACCAGTCATTGGGCGGAGTTTTCGGATGAGGCCCACGTAGGCGTCGGTGAGTTCTTCGGAGGTTTTGAAGCTGCGGTAGCCCCAGTTCTTCTCGTCCTGCCAGGTGTGTCCTTTGAGTGGCAAACCGAGCCCGCCAAACTCGCCAAGCACGATGGCGCGTCTTTCTTCGAGACGCGGCACGGCGGGGCCTGGGTAATTGTGGATATCGAGGACATCGCCGCATTTGCGGTCGGTCCAGCCGCTGGCGTTGTTGACAAGGCGGCTCGGGTCCCAGCTCTTGATCAAGTCCACTATGCGGCACGTGTCCCATTGGCCCCAGCCCTCGTTGTAGGGAACCCACATGACAATGCTCGGGTGATTGAATCGTCCGTCGACCAGCGCTTTGAGTTCCTGCTCGAATTGGGCGCCCGACTCAGGCGACCGCGTGATGTCTGGGTCGCGTCCGCCGATATATTTTTCGCCGCTGGGCATGTCTTGCCAGACGAGAAGACCGAGTTTGTCGGCCCAATAGTACCAGCGGTCGGGCTCGATCTTGACGTGTTTGCGAGCCATGTTGAATCCGAGTTTCCGCGTCATTTCGATGTCGTAGCGCAGAGCTTCATCAGTGGGTGCGGTGTAGATACCGTCTGGCCAGAAGCCCTGATCGAGTGGGCCGAACTGGAACAGCGGTCTGTTGTTGAGACAAAGGCGAAGGATACCTTGAGAATCCTTGGCAAGCGCGATCTTACGCATGCCAAAGTAGCTCCGGACGTCGTCGGTTATTTCGCCGTTCTGCTTCAGCGTAATGCGGAGGCCGTAGAGAAAGGGGCTCTCGGGCGACCACAGTTTCGCGTCCGGCACTGGCAATGTCACGCGCGCGGATAATCTGCCCTTGGGGATATCAGTCTGCGTGACCTCGCCGGATCGGATTTCCTTGTTGCCATCTAGCACTGTCACGGTCACTGAGGCATCGCCACCCGATCCGTTCCAGGAGTTGACCGCGACCTCTACCGCGCCGGAGTCAACATCCGGCCGGATTTGCAGCGATTCGACATGCGCCGGGGCCACGGGCTCGATCCAGGCTGTCTGCCAAATGCCAGTCACGGGAGTGTACCAGATTCCGCTGGGCTTGCGGACTTGCTTGCCGCGGGGTTGATAGCCGGCGTCGGTCGGGTCCCAGACCGCGACGGTGATTTCCTGCTCGCCAGTGGTGTTGAGCGCTGAAGAGATGTCGAAGCTGAAAGCGTCGTAGCCGCCGCGGTGGGCGCCGAGTTCACGTCCGTTGACCCACACGGTGGCCTCCCAGTCGACCGAGCCAAAGTGGAGAAGGACCTGGCGGTTTCTCCAGGCAGCGGGCACTTGAAAAGTCCGGCGATACCAGAGGCGCTGCTTCTCGCTTACCGGTTTCATGACGCCCGAAAGCGCCGACTCGACGGGGAACGGCACGAGGATTTGGCCGTCCCAGCGGGTCGGCGTCGAAGTCTCTTTGTCGGTTATGGCGTAATCCCAAAGGCCGTTGAGATTGAGCCAGTCGTTGCGCGCCATTTGCGGGCACGGGT
>JAXDCU010000640.1:0-5673 GCA_034677645.1 Verrucomicrobiia bacterium | reverse complement strand
GGGTCCTCCGCAGGACGTCCATGACGCTTGAGTAACCCCTGTTCTCCGGGTCGGCCACGTCGATGACAGTCACGTGCAGCGGAGTGTTGGGGGTCTTCTGTCCGTCCTCCACCCGATACATGATATTCGAGCCAGTGACTTGAACGAACTTCGTTTTGCTCTTGCCGGAGCGTTTCGCGGATTTGACCGTTTGCGTGGTCGCCTTGCTTTTCGTCTTCGCCTTGATCTCTTTCCCCTGCCCCGCGACCAACCCGACGTTGGCCGCAAGAAAAACGCTGGCTAGGACGATTACCAATGCGCGCATTCCGACTCTGGCGCTGCTAAGCTGCGCTTTCATAGTGGTGCTACCATGCACCAACACGAAGCCTGATGCAAGGTGGATTTGCGCTGAGCGGTAAACGGCCTTCACTTAAAGCTAGAAGTCGCAAGCCGTGTCCGCAATCATCTGGCGGCGGTGGAAATGGAACCGGCAAAGCGAATTGAGGCAAAACGCATGAACCAATTCAACGAAACCGCTTGGCATGAGCTTGAGCGCGAGGAAGTCGCCCGCCGACTGGACGTGGATTTCAAGCAAGGCCTCTCCGGCGAGGAAGTGAGACGGCGCCAGGATGAGTTCGGTCTGAACCAGATGACGGCGCGCCGTGGCACGCCTGCCTGGATCAAGTTTCTCCGGCAGTTTAACCAGGCACTCGTCTACATCCTTTTGGCGGCCACGATAGTTTCAGCCGCGCTTGGCGAGTTTGTAGACGCCGCGGTCATCTTTGGCGTCGTCTTCATCAATGCTGTCGTGGGTTTTATTCAGGAATCCAAAGCTGAGCGGGCAATCGAAGCGCTCGCGAAAATGGTCCGCACCGAGGCGACCGTGCGGCGCCAGGGCCGCAAACAACGCATACCCTCTTCCGAGCTGGTGCCTGGGGACGTGGTGCTGCTCCAGTCCGGCGACAGCGTGCCGGCTGACCTGCGCTTTTTCGAGGTCCGCAGCCTGCAAGTCGAGGAAGCAGCGCTCACCGGCGAATCCGTTCCGGTGCAAAAGAACGTTCAAGCCTTGCCTGCCGACACCGTGCTCGGCGATCGAAAGAACCTCGGTTTCGCCGGCACTTTGGTAACTTACGGCCAGGCCGAAGGATTGGTAACTGCCACCGGCGACCTCACGCAGATGGGCCGCATCGCCACCATGATTGAAGAGGCGGTGGATCTGTCGACGCCGCTCACGCGCAAGATCGCCGAGTTCAGCCGCTTGTTGCTCTATGTCATCCTTGGTTTGGCGGCTTTGGCGTTTCTCGTCGGCGTCCTGCGCGGGGAATCGGCGGCGGACATGTTCATGGTGGCCGTGGCGTTAGCCGTGGGCGCGATTCCCGAAGGCCTGCCTGCCGCGGTTACCATCACCCTGGCCGTCGGCGTGGCGCGAATGGCCAAGCGCCATGCTATCATTCGCAAGATGCCAGCGGTCGAGACGCTGGGCAGCACCACGGTGATTTGCTCGGACAAGACCGGCACGCTCACGGAAAACCAAATGACAGTCAGTCGCATCTGGGCCGGAGCGCAATCGTGGGAAGTCACCGGAGGTGGCTATGAGCCTAACGGCGAAATACAGCGCGACGGACAAAAGGCCGATTTGAAAGCGAACGCGGCTCTGCACGAGACGTTGCTCGCCGGCCTGCTCTGCAACGATTCGCAACTCGTCCGCAAGGAAGGACGCCTTCAGGTGGAAGGCGACCCCACCGAAGCGGCGCTAATAGTGGCCGCCCAAAAAGCCGGTCTTGATCCAAATGAGGCCGGCGAGCGTCTGCCGCGCGTGGGGGTAATCCCTTTCGAGTCGGAGCACATGTTCATGGCCACGCTCCACCGCGCCAACGGCGAGCACGTAGTCTACAAGAAAGGCTCGGTGGAACGTTTGCTCGACCGTTGCCAGACGGTCCTCGATGCCTCCGGAAACGAGACCCAGCTCGATGCGGCCGTGGTCAATGGAGTCGTGGACCAGATGGCCTCGCGGGGATTGCGCGTGCTCGCGTTCGCGCGCCGCCGCGTGCGCGCCGGCTCGGCCGAGTTGACCCATGACGACGTGGCGAGTGGTCTGACTCTGCTTGGCTTGCAGGGCATGATCGATCCGCCCCGCGCCGAGGCCATCCGCGCCGTTAGTCAATGTCAGAATGCCGGCATTGAAGTCAAGATGATCACCGGCGACCACAAAGGCACCGCTGTCGCCATCGCGCAACAACTAGGTCTGCGCGGTGGCAAAGGCAGCGACGGGCAACCCGTGGCGGTGACCGGGGCGGAGCTGGAACAAGTCCCCGACGACCAAATCTCGGCTACGGCGGAGCGCGCGGCGGTGTTCGCGCGTGTTGCTCCGGAACAGAAACTCAGGCTCGTGAAAGCGCTGCAGGAGCGCGGCCACGTCGTGGCAATGACCGGAGACGGCGTGAACGACGCACCCGCGCTCAAGCAGGCCGATATCGGCGTGGCAATGGGCATAACAGGTACGGACGTGTCAAAGGGCGCGGCCGACATGATTCTGACTGACGACAATTTTGCGTCGATCGAAGCAGCGGTCGAGGAAGGTCGCAACGTATTCGATAATCTGACGAAATTCATCGCCTGGACATTGCCCACCAACGGCGGCGAGGGTCTGCTCATTCTGGCAGCGATCTTCGTCGGGACGGCTCTTCCGATCCTTCCCGTGCAGCTTCTCTGGATCAACATGGGAACCGCGCTGTTGTTGGGTTTGATGCTTGTGTTTGAGCCGAGGGAAGCGGGTCTCATGGCCCGCCCCCCGCGGGAACCGGCTCAGCCGATCCTGACGCGGCCGCTGATCATTCGCATCGTGCTGGTATCGCTTATTATGATGGCTGGCGGTTTCGCGTTGTTCGAGTGGGAGGAACTCCATGGCACGCCAATCCCCGAAGCCCGCACCGTCGTTGTCAACGTCATTGTGATGATTGAAACGTTCTACCTATTGAACTGCCGTTCGCTGAGGCGTTCGTTCTTTTCCCTGGGCGTCTTCTCAAACGTCTGGGTTGTGGTTGGCGTGACAGCCATGATGGTCGCGCAACTGTTGTTCACGTACACGCCATTCATGAACAAACTGTTTCATAGCGCGCCGATCAGCGGACTCGCCTGGCTCAAGATCGTCGGCCTGGGCTTAATCGTGTTTGTGGCGGTTGAGCTCAAGAAGGCCTTCGACGCCAGACGACGTGTGGCAAATGCCAAACCATGAAACCGCCCAAATCCGAGCGCGATACAAACACGAAGCTATCGACGTTCGTGAAGAGCCTCGATGACAAATGAATTGCCACGCATCGAAGCTATGGACCGACGCGGCGTGGTCCACAACGAAGCCGCCTGAAGGCGGAACTCTGGCAAGCTGCTTGAGCTGTCTGCCAGAGTACCGCGTTTACGCGGCAACCTCAACAAGGCACGGTTCATGGAGAGCGTCCTTGTTTCCGTGAACACGCTCTGTGACCTCGGTCAATCGCCCTGGCTCAGGACCGCTCCCCGGCTGGCGTTGGCAACCTGGTTTCGGTACCGCGCCAACCAGCCTGTGAGCGGACGTCTGACAGGTTGCTGGCTCTTCTTCCGCTCGGCTAGCTCGGCTTCCGGCAGACAGATGTCGATACGCCGGTTTGGGAAATCGATTCGAAGGCGATCGCCTTCTTTCAGCAAGCCAATCGGGCCGCCCTCCGCCGCTTCCGGCGACACGTGTCCGATGCATGCGCCCGCCGTCCCACCGCTGAATCGCCCGTCCGTGATGAGGGCTACCTTGTCGCCAAGGCCCATGCCGACTATGTAGCTCGTGGGCGACAACATCTCCTGCATCCCCGGACCGCCGCGCGGACCTTCGTTGCGGATCACGACCACGTCGCCCGCATTTACCCGGCCGGCAAGGATGCCTTCGCAGGCTTGGTCCTGGCTCTCGAAAATCACGCACGGGCCTTCGAACACAAAACCGGGACCGCAATTGGCCTTAAACGCTTCGCTGATGCCCGCGGTCTTCACCACGCTGCCCTCGGGCGCGAGCTGCCCGAAAAGAACCGACAACCCGCCGTCAGGTGAATACGCCGTGTCGCGGTTTCGGATGCAGTCATGGGCGTCGAAACGGAAGGCTGAATCATAGGGCATCAGACCGCTGGGCTGAGCCTGCTTTACGAGCGCCTCGCGGTGTTCGTGATAGGCCTTGGTAATGGTCCAACCGCGCAGACGCCCAACCCGCAGAAGACACCCCGCTTTCCTTTCTCCGTCCCGATAGTCCCACACGACTATCACTGGCGCGTTCCTGAGATTGCCCAGCTCGGCGCGGACCAGCCCCTTAAACTCAGCGAACTTCGTTTTCAACCCCGCCTCGATCTCGCTCCGGCCTCGCCAAGTCAACGTGTCGTCCACCTGCAATTCGCCGTCCTCGGCGAACAGGCACGCGGCAGCGGCTGCGTCGCCGGCGTTGAAAGCGGCGGCGAAACGCCAGAGCGCGATCGCCCGCTGATCGGCGGCAAAGAACTGCAGTGGTTTAGTGGCAAGCGTGCCGCTGACCGCCAGCGTGGTCGCCCCCTGCTGTTCCTTCGGATCGAGCACAATCGCCGATGCGCCAGAAACGCGCGCCGCTTTTGCCCAAGCGGTGCATTTCTCGGAGCGCGCGTCCCATTCGTCGATGTTCTCGCCGATGGTTTTGCCAGTCACTGTCCTGCAATTGACGTTCAGCAGGCCCATCCGCTTGAGCTCGCCCAGAATGGTGTGGATGCCGCCCGCGCGATGCACATCCTGCAGATGATAGTTCGACGACGGCGAGACTTTGCACAGACACGGGACGCGGCGCGAGATGTTGTCAATGCGCTTAATGTCATAGGCGATGCCCGCTTCGCGCGCGATCGCGAGGGTGTGCAAGACGGTGTTAGTCGAGCCACCCATCGCCATGTCTAGCATGAATGCGTTGTCGAAAGCCTCGATCGTGGCTATGTCGCGCGGTTTGAGGTCGTGTTCGATGAGCCTGAGTATGGCGCGGGCGGCGCGTTCATAGAGCGCCTCCCGCTCCTTGGACACGGCCAGGATTGTGCCGTTGCCGGGAAAGGCCATTCCCAGTGCCTCACACAGGCAGTTCATGGAATTGGCCGTGAACATGCCGGAGCACGAACCGCACGTCGGACATGCCGTTCGCTCCAGCTTCCGCAAGTCGGTTTCGGAGATTCTCCCGGTCTGCAACTGGCCCACGCCCTGGAAAACCGAGATCAGATCGGATTTCTTCGCCGCGGGCCTAAGGTGATCCGGGAAACCGGTTTCGCTCGAGGCGGGCTCCGCGATCCCCGCCGCCATGGGACCGCCGCTGACGAAGACCGACGGAATATTCACGCGCATTGCGGCCATCAACATGCCGGGGATGATCTTGTCGCAGTTTGGAATGCAGACCATGCCGTCAAAACGGTGCGCCTGGGCCATCGACTCCACGCAATCGGCTATGAGCTCGCGCGAGGGCAGCGAGTACTTCATGCCGCTGTGGCCCATGGCAATCCCGTCGTCGATGCCGATAGTGTTGAAAACAAAAGGCACGCCGCCGGCTTCGCGCACCAGCCGTTTCACCAGCGCGCCCACTTCGTCCAAGTGCGCGTGGCCAGGAATGCAATCGGTATAACTATTGCAGATGGCGATGAAAGGCTTGTCGAAGTCGGCGTCCGACTCGATGGACCCGGT
>JAXDCU010000639.1:0-4505 GCA_034677645.1 Verrucomicrobiia bacterium | reverse complement strand
GTTCTTCGCGTTGCATCGAATTGAGCCACATACTCCACCGCTTGTGCAGGCCCCCGTCAATTTCTTTGAGTTTTAATCTTGCGACCGTACTCCCCAGGCGGCACGTTTAACGCGTTAGCTACGCCACGGGCGGGGTCGAATCCGCCCACAGCAAACGTGCACCGTTTAAGGCTAGGACTACCAGGGTATCTAATCCTGTTCGCTCCCCTAGCTTTCGTGCCTCAGCGTCAGGTTTTGTCCAGGGACTCGCCTTCGCCACTGGTGTTCCTCTCGATATCCACGCATTTCACTGCTACACCGAGAATTCCAGTCCCCCCTCCAATCCTCTAGCAGGATAGTATTCGATGCCATTTCCGGGTTAAGCCCGGAGCTTTCACATCAAACTTACCCCACCGCCTACGCACCCTTTACGCCCAGTAAATCCGAACAACGCTTGGGACCTCTGTATTACCGCGGCTGCTGGCACAGAGTTAGCCGTCCCTTCCTCTTGGACTACTATCAAACCTGCTGGCTATTCACCGGCAGGCTTTGCTCGCCCATGACAGGGGTTTACGGGCCGAAGCCATTCATCCCCCACGCGGCGTCGCTCCATCAGGCTTTCGCCCATTGTGAAAGATTCTCGACTGCTGCCACCCGTAGGTGTCTGGACCGTGTCTCAGTTCCAGTGTGGCTGGTCGTCCTCTCAGACCAGCTACCCGTCTTAGCCTTGGTGGGCCGTTACCCCACCAACAAGCTGATAGGCCGCGGGCTCATCCTGAAGTGCCAGGCCTTGCGGCCCCAGCTTTGGAGTCCAGAGGATTTCCCCCAAACACCGCATCCGGTATTAGCCGCGGTTTCCCGCAGTTATTCCAGGCTTCAGGGCAGATTACCCACGTGTTACGCACCCTTGCGCCGCTGAACTTCCGCCACATTGCTGCAACAGAAGCTCCGCTCGACTTGCATGTCTTATCCACGCCGCCAGCGTTCGTTCTGAGCCAGAATCAAACTCTCCGTTAAAAAAACGTTAGCTTGACCCTCATCCGATCAGTGACCGGACTTGGTGCAATCTTTAAAACTCTTCAGGATTTAGCAACTAACAGCCAACCCTGAAGGGGCTCTTCACTAATCGCACAATCCAATTTTCAAAGAGCGTCGGGCTTATCGCCCGAGAAAATCGATTTATCGGAGGACAAAAAACCGTTCGCCAGAACGCTTTCCTCGCATTCGGCGACTCGTCTCCGATGTCAAAAAGCGGGGCTAACCTACATCGGCAGCGGCTCTCGTCAACAACTTTTTTGACTTTTTTTCGCGCTCTTCCACGTATTGCGCATTGTGTGCTCCGCTTTCCGTTGACTTGACATGAATCAGTGCCGCTTCCGCGCACATGCCGATCACAGGAAAGGCCATTGTTGATGGCCGTGATCGAGCCAGGTGCGGGGCATCGTTTCAGCACACTCGGAGCGATGTCACCAGATGAGGTCAGGCTACGCCGAATGGGGAGTGCATCCCTACCCCATCAGCATATTCTTGGAAGTTGGTCGCCAGCCAGCATATCCAGGACACGCCTGACACCAATGCTGCTCTTCATGGTGACGAGTCCGGGGGAGTCACTAGTGACGCGTCCGACCTGACATGCGCCTCTCCCGTGAGGGTTCTTACTTAGCAACGCAATCGCTCGATTCACATCGTCACCATCCACTATCGCCACCATCCGACCTTCGTTTGCAACGGATAGTGGATCAAGACCTAGTATCTCGCACGCGCCACGGACGGCTTCAACGACGGGCACCGACGACTCATCGATGTCAATTGCCAGCCCAGCGGACGTGGCGATTTCGTTGAGCGCCGCCGTCAGACCTCCGCGCGTGAGATCACGCAAGCAGTGCACGCGCACGCCGTCATCCAACATCGCGAGGACCATGTCGGCCAGAGGAGCGCAGTCACTCCTTATCTCGCTTTCGAATTGCAGTCCTTCACGCACGGACATGATAGCCATGCCATGCCGGCCCATGTCGCCGCTCACGAGGACTGCATCGCCTGGGACGATTTCACGAGGACCAATACGGTGGGGGTGGTCAAGGACACCAATGCCAGCCGTGTTAACAAAAAGACCGTCGCCTTTCCCCTTGTCAACGACCTTGGTGTCCCCGGTCACAAGCTGAACCCCGGACTCGGCTGCCGCGGCGCGCATCGACTCAACCACCAGGTTCAGTGTTCGCATGGGGAGTCCTTCTTCGATGATGAATCCCGCGCTCAGCCAACGAGGCCGGGCACCGCACATGGCGAGGTCGTTGACGGTGCCGTTGACTGCCAGTGCTCCGATGTCGCCACCTGGGAAGAAAAGCGGCTGCACCACGTACGAGTCCGTCGTAAAGGCGATGCGGTTGCCGCCCACCTCGATCACGGCGCCGTCGTGCAATTCATCGAGGGTCGGGTTTGCGAATGCCGCCAGAAAAATCTGCTCGATGAGTTCGCGCATCAGTCGGCCTCCACCCCCGTGAGCCATTAAGACATTGGGATACTGGCCGATTGGCAGTGGACAGCTCAACTTGACTTCTGGTTTTGTTTCCATGGACGGTAGCGGTGGTAGGCGGCGCAAGCGCCCTCGTTCGAGACCATTGGTGCTCCGAGCGGGTGCTCTGGGGTGCAGCGGGCGCCGAAAGCCGGACACTCTGGCGGCTTTCGAATTCCTTGCAGAATCAATCCGCTGATGCACTCCCCCCGTTCTGATACAGTCGGGCTGGTCAAACCGAATCGCTTCTCGGCATCAAATCCGGCATATGCTTCGTTCAAACTCAAGCCACTGCGTCCAATCACACCGATCCCGCGCCACACCCGGTCTACCGCACGGAAGACCTCTTTGATCATGGCTTGCGCGGACTTGTTGCCGTCGAGTCTCACGGACCTGGCATACTGGTTGTGTACTTCGGCCGCGCTAATCTCCAACTGGCGGACGCACAACAGAATACCCTGCAGAATGTCCACGGGCTCGAAACCCGTAACGACGATCGGGACCCGGTACCGCCTCGCGATTGGAACATACTCATGCATGCCCATTACCGTGCACACATGTCCCGCGGCCAGAAAACCCCGCACCTGGTTCAGCGGAGAGGAGAGTATAGCCTCAATGGCCGGAGGAACGAGCACATGCGATACCAGCATCGTGAAATTGCCAAGGCCATCGCGTTTGGCCTGACAAACCGCCACGGCACTCGAAGGCGCGGTCGTCTCGAAACCAACGGCAAAGAAAACCACCTCTCGGCCGCGATTATTGTGAGCCACGCGCACGGCGTCGAGTGGCGAATAGACAACGCGCACGTCCCCGCCAGATGCCTTCACGGACATGAGGTCCGTCCGGCTGCCGGGGACCCGCAACATGTCGCCGAACGAACACAGAATCACGCCAGCTCTCCCGGCCAGATCGATCGCTTTATCGATCATCTCGACGGGCGTGACACACACTGGGCATCCCGGACCGTGTATGAGTACAAGGTCCCTCGGCAAGAGTTCGTCGATGCCGAACTTGACAATGGCGTGGGTCTGCCCTCCGCAAACCTCCATGATCGTCCATGGTCGAGTCACGGCGCGGGCAATTGCAGCGGCATACCTCTGGGCAACTGCCCCGTCACGATACTCGTCCAGGAACTTCATATGCGATCAACCGTCGCGGAGTGACAGTCGGGCGTCAAGCGCACCTTTACATTCAGGGCTCAGTTGCCGGCAGAACGCCTGGGGCGACTTCGCATGGTGTCTTGCTTTGTTTGGCGCCGGCGCTCAGGATGCGTCGACATGGACCATTGCCGTGTTTTGGTTGTCGAGGACGATGACCTCCAGTACGAACTATACGAGGAGGCACTCTCGAAATACCAGCTTGTGAGGGCCCGCACGGCGAGCGGAGCCCTGAGCGCCATCGCCAAGGAACGTCCGCACCTGATCATTCTCGATCATGTGCTGGACAGGGGCGAACTGGGACTGGATTTTTTGCCGGAGATAAAGGAGCTTGTCCCGTACGTTCCGGTGATCGTTGTTTCCGGCGCGCTTGAGGTGCATCAGCGGATCAACGCCCTTCAAGGGCCGCGTCGCGCGCACTATTGTCTGACAAAACCGGTTGATCTTAACGATCTCCAGCGCACGGTTGCGGTTGCTCTTGCGCAGTGCGGGGAAGCAGAGATCATCCGCCAATACGAAGCAGTAGAACGCTCCAGGCGCGTCGATATCCAGGAGTTGCTGAGCAGATCAACTGACCGGCTAAGCAGGCAGACTGAAATCCGCCGCATGCTCCATGACCAGCCGGGACGCCCAAATATATCGGCTTTGGCAAGGGAGTTCAGAGTCGCGCGTCGCACGATCATCAGAGACTTGCACGAACTCATTCGGAGGGGCGAGCTCCCTCCCGAAGTGTATCCGGAGTGGAGCCAAGGTGGGGATGACGATTCTATTGCTGAATCCAGTGCGTCCTGACATGTCATTGGCACGCGACTTGGCCGAGGACAGCGGCATGTCGCGCGCCCGTTGTTTCGGGTAGG
>JAXDCU010000638.1:0-3211 GCA_034677645.1 Verrucomicrobiia bacterium | reverse complement strand
CGAACCTCAGTTTCGGAGAACTGTCATGGGCGATCGCATCAGCGAATCCGGCGGGTGCCGCTCCATGTCAACGCGTCCATCGTGGTGACTCATGGTGTCCGGAAACACGCCAAGCCAGAATCAAGGGGTGTTGGGCCCCTTGATTTTCCGCGGCCAAAGGGCACAGTAATCCCCGGCATGAGAATCAACTCGGGTATGCTGGTTGCCGTTGCCTGCCTCTTGTGTTTTGTAGTGTCTGCTCAGTCCGTGAGCGCGGCGTCTTCGGAGGATTTTCTGCTGCGGATCGGCAAACCTGACAATGACAACCGCGAGTTTGCCCTTGCGCCTGGCCGTTACAGCGAATTCGGCGCGGACGGATTCTTCGCGGTTGGCCGATGTGAGGTGGGTCGGGACTGGCCTTACGTGCATCCCGGTCCGGCTGACGCGTGGGCTGGGAGCCGGCGACACACATTCTCAATCCTGTTCGGTCTGAAAACAGCGCCATCGCAAGGCGACTGCGTTCTTCAGATTGACCTCATCGACACGCAGAACGCGGCGCCGCCTGAACTTGGCATTAGCGTGAACGATGAACCGGTCTTTCACGGGCGGATGCCCAGGGGTGCGGGCGATGCGTCCGTGTTTGGCGACCCCAGCAAAGGCCGTGAACATCAGTTCAGGGTCGTGTTCCCATCGAGCCGTTTGCGCCTGGGAGCCAATACAGTTTCGATTACGACTTTGTCTGGCAGTTGGATTCTCTACGACTGGCTTGGCCTGGCAACACCTCCTGGCCTCAATCTCGCCGAAGTGGAAGGCACGACCGTTTCATCCATCGATTCACCTGCTTCGCTGGTGGAATTGGGCGGGCGTTTGATGCAGACAGTTCGCGTGGCTGTCTGGCATTTCGGCGAAACCACGGAAGGTAAAGTGCGTCTAGGTTCGCTGGGATCGACCAACCTTGTTCTGCGGAACGGATCACAAACCTATGAACTTACCGTGCCGCCAGTTGAGAAGGAAACAAAACTCGATGTCTCAGTGGAAGCCGGCCGCCAGATCGTGTCAACTCGGACCGTGACGCTCAAGCCGGTTCGCAAGTGGGTGGTTTACCTCTTGCCCCACTCGCACGTGGACATCGGTTACACTCATGTGCAAACCGACGTTGAGCGGGCCCAGTGGAAGTACCTTGAAACGGCCATGGACATTGCTAGGCGGACGGCGGCTTACCCGCCGGGAAGCCGGTTCAAATGGAACACCGAAGTCTTGTGGGCGGTGGATAGTTGGCTCAAGAAAGCGACTTCGGACGAGCGGACCGCGTTTGTCGAGGCTGTCAAGGCCGGGCAGTTGGGTCTTGACGCACTCTACGGTAACATGCTGACCGGGCTGTGCAGTCAGGAGGAATTGTTGCGCGTGATGAGTTGCGCCCAGGAACTCGGACGGCTGACGGGTGAACGGGTCCAATCGGCCATGATCACGGACGTTCCGGGCTACACATGGGGACTGGTGCCGGCGTTTGCACGGAGCGGCGTGAAGTACTTCTCGGTAGGGCCCAATGGCGGCGATCGGATTGGCAATACAAGCAAAGCCTGGGGCGACAAGCCGTTCTGGTGGATTGGCCCTAATGGTACGGACAAGGTGCTCCTTTGGATGACCGGCACGGGGTACTACCGCGTTTTCAGTTCCGAGGAGAACTTGATGAGCTACCTGGATCGTCTCGACCAAAGCGGCTACCCGTACGATTACGTCCAGGTCCGCCATTGCTTGGGCGACAATGCCGCGCCCGACGTTAACTTCCCGGATACGGTCAGGAAATGGAACGAGAAACACGCTTATCCGAGACTGGTCATTGCCACAACAACCGAGATGTTTAGCGACTTCGAAAAACGCTATGGCGACCAATTGCCGACGGCGCGAGGTGACTTCACACCGTACTGGGAAGACGGCGCAGGTTCCAGTGCACTCGAGACGGCGATGAATCGTTCGAGCGCGGACCGCCTCGTCCAGGCGGAGACGCTCTTTGCCATTCTTGGCCTGACACGTCATCCCGCTGACGCTTTCCGTCAGGCGTGGCGCAACGTGATTCTCTACGACGAACACACCTGGGGCGCTCACAACAGCATCAGTCAACCGGACGATCCATTCGTTGCGAGCCAGTGGGCCATCAAACGACAATTCGCCCTGGACGCCGACCGCCAATCGCGTCTTCTGCTCAAAACAGCGGCTGATTCTCGCGGGCCTGCCCCGGTGTTAGCCGATACAACGCAGGCCGTCGACGTGATCAACACCACGTCCTTCGGCGTCCCGTGGGCTTTGGCGTTGGTGCCCAGGGAACTCTCGATGGCCGGCGACGCAGTGGGTGTCTCCCCCACGAACACCGGCACGATCAGGTCTCAGCGTCTCACATCGGGCGAGTTGGTATTTCGTCCGTGCATGAGTCCTTATCGCGCGATTCGCTTCTACATTGCGGCAGGCAATCGCGCCCAAACCAGCTTCGAAGGAGCCCGCGCTGACGGAAACACACTGATGTCCCCCCGCTCCGCCTTGGCTAAGGAGGTCAGATTGGAGTTGGACGAGAAAACCGGCGCGATTTCCAGCCTGGAATACGGCGGACGCGAACTGGTGAACGCGAGTTCGGGGGGCGCCTTGAACGACTACTTCTATCTACCTGGAAGCGATCTCACAGGGCTTGAGCGAAACGGGCCGGTGCGGATTTCGGTAAAGGAACAAGGTCCATTGATCGCCTCGTTGCTCGTCGAGTCTGAAGCGCCCGGGTGCCGCAAGCTGACACGCGAAATCCGGCTTCACGCGTTGCGCAACCACGTCGAAATCATCAACACGGTTGACAAACTGCCGCTGCGAACGAAGGAAGGCATTCACTTCGGCTTCGGATTCAACGTCCCAGGCGGCACCGTGCGGTTGGATGTGCCCTGGGGCGTGGTCCAACCCGAGACCGACCAGATACCCGGCGCGTGCAAGAACTGGTTTACCATCCAACGATGGGTCGACGTTTCGAATGAGGATTTCGGCGTCACGTGGGTGAGCCCCGATGCACCGCTGGTCGAGATCGGTGCGATTACCGCGAACCTGATTGGCGGTTTGGCCGGGTCGCCGCTGTGGTTGGAACACATCGAACCTTCCACCACACTGTATTCATGGGCGATGAACAACCACTGGCACACGAATTACCGCGCGGAACAGGAAGGACCAACGGTTTTTCGCTACCTGATCGTCCCGCACT
>JAXDCU010000637.1:0-5761 GCA_034677645.1 Verrucomicrobiia bacterium | reverse complement strand
GAAGTTCCCTGATGACAATCGGTACAAGCTCGACATTCTCATGGAGGCCACGGACGCGGCGAATCTTGGGGCGGAGTTGGACCTGGCTTGGGCATACGTGGGCGGCGCCGATCCCGCTGCCTGCATTCGCAAGTACAAGGGGCGGTGCCCGGTTGTCCACGCCAAGGATGTTGTCAGGGCAAAGGAAGGCCGGAGGCAGGCTTTCAAACCTCTGGGCCAGGGCGAACTGAACTGGCCGGAAATCTTCGCCGCCGGCGACGCGGCTGGGACCGAATGGTACGTGTACGAACAAGACAGCGGGGAAGGATCGCCGTTCGACTACGCCCGTGCCAGCTGCGAGTTTCTAGCGAAGCACATGAAGTAGTGCGTGGCGATGCGCTTGGCCTTGGCGGTCCAGCCATGCCAGCCCATCTATGCCGGCTCTGTATTCCGTTCCTGGTCCGGGCTCCTGGATTGAAGCGTTCCGGTCGCTTCCGCCGGGGCAATAATGGTGAATTTGCTGCCTTCGCCTTTTGTTGACTCGACAGCCAGCCCGTGGCCCATCTGTCGCGCAAACTCGTAAACCATGTACAAGCCCAGCCCGGTCCCCCGCCGTGTCGAGAAGGCCTTTGTGGTGTAGAATGGCTCGAAGACGCGCGGCAGAACGTCGGGAGCGATGCCGGCGCCAGTATCACTCACCTCGATCAGCACGCAGTTATCGGACCGGCAGGGCTCGAGCACGAGATTCGACGGGATGGCACTGGTAAGGCGCCCGACGCGAATCGCGATCTCCCCTTCACGATCGAGTGAGTCGGCGGCGTTGAGGACGAGATTAAGCAGCATTTGCTGCAGCAGTTCTTTGCTGCCTTGAACGGGAGTCAGGTCAGCAGCGATCTCTATTCTCAAATTAACTTCGCGCAGAAAACGGTCACCAAGCAACCGGACAGTCTCCTCCACCACCTGTGCGGCATCGCATGACGTGGACTGCTGATCACTAACGCGCCCGAAACCGAGCATGGCTCTGACTATCCCGCTGGCCTGGTCGACCACGGTCTTGATCCGATCCACACGGGTGAGGATTTTCTGACGATCGTCGAGATTGGACTCGATCACCTGGGCCGACCCACGAATGATGGAGAGCATGTTATTGAAGTCATGGGCAATGCCGGCGGCCAGTGTCCCCAGCGCCGTCATCTTCTCGCCGTGTGCCAGGGCGGCCGTGGCCCGTTCAAGCTCGCGTGTTCGCTCAGCGACTTCCCGCTCAACCTCGGCATGGCTGCGGCGCAAGCGCAAGTGACGATTGGTTGCCAAGGCGGCAAATGACAAAGCCGCGACCAGACCCGCGATGCCGACGGCGATGATACGTTTCTCTTGATACCAAGGGACGACAACCCTGAAGGTGTGCAACGAGGGGCGGAGCTCGATATTCCAGTTGCGGTCCATGGCTCGGACTTCGAACCGATGAGCGCCGGAGGCCAGGTCACGGTAGATCGCTGTTGTGTTGCGCGTGAATGGCGACCATGTCCCACCATCCAGTCTGTGGGAGAAAAGAAGCCGGTCTTCCGGAGTGAACCGCCACTTGTCGCGGCCCTGAAACGAGACCTCGACCACGTTCTCCGACGCGCCTTGCGTCGTCTGAACCACTCCTGTCACGCTCGTCCGGGGCGCGTCGGTGTCGGCCCTGGGAAAATAAAGGCTTACGCCTCGCGACGTGCCAACCCACAAGCGCCGGCTCTGGTCTTCGAGCAGTCCATAGCAAGCGTTGCTGGCTAATCCATCTTGCTCGCCAACCCAGGCCCATGCCTCCTTGTAATGGCGATAAAGCCCGCTTCCCGTCGCCACCCAGACGCTTCCGTCCAACACACGTCGCATCGCGCTCACACGGTCCAGCCCGCTTATCACGACCGTCCAGTTCCTGCCGTCGAATTCGATCACCTTGCCCAGCCCGCCACACCAGATTTGACCTTCGGGAAGCTCAAGCCAACACAGCGCCCCGTCATCGGTGTAACCGTCGGCGCTAGTGAATCGTTGCCACTTTCCTTCGCGCCAGACCGCAGGACCAGTCCGTCCCCCAAGCCAAACGTCTCCGTTCTGTGCCTGGCACAAGAAGAACAGTTCGCCACCCATGTCGATTGGTGGCGGGGAATCCTCCCATTCCACGAATCGATTTCCGTCGAATAGCTCGATGCTGTAGTCGCCGCCGTCCGCGCCTGGATCGGCTGTCTGCACGCAAAGGCTTCCGTCGAGCAGTTGGCGCAGTACTTTGCGCAGACGGCGACCAAGCGGATGCGTTGTTTGCGTGTAACCGTCCTTTTCCGGACTGTAGGTCCAAAACTGCTCTGCGGCGCTTATTAGCAAACGCCCGTCCGCCAAGGCGAACAAGCCGTCCCGGGCGCTGAACACAGGATCGAATCCTTCTGGCCAGGCGTGATGCCGCCAAACACCATGATCAGCTTCGAGCAATCCAGTGGCCGCCGCGAACCAGAGGCGCCCGGAAACATCTTCAATAGCTGAATGCACGACCGAGTTGTACTGCGCTGCCGCCGGTGGCGTCCGCCATGCAAGGGGCGCGTACCGCCACAACCCCTCGAGCGTTGCCAGCCAAAACACGCCGCGCGGCTGGATGCCAACATCGAAGAACTGAGCGGCCGGAAGGTCGACCTTTGAGGTGTCGCCCCCATTGCCATCGATGTGCAGCAGAGAGTTGACCGTCACCGCCCAGAACCGGTCCGGTTCAGTGTCGCGCCACGCAAAACGAAGGCTCTCTCCGAAGGATTTGGTAGTCCAGTTGGTGCCATCGAAGTGCACCATCACACGCCGATTCAGCACCGCCGAATCCGCTACCATCGTGACTCCCCCGTCATCATCCTCAAATGGCCGCAACAGGTTCCCAACACCCAAGCTCGCCACCAGCGGATACTCAATCCAGCGCGTCTCGCGGGCTATCTGCCGAAGCCGGCCCGGCACCTTGGCAAGGCCGTTGGCGCCAGTGACCCAGATTCCCCCATCCCTAGCGGCCGTCATGTCGAGGAATCTCCCGAGGCCGGTCTCTGTCGCGGGCCTGAGAACACTCAGCGCCGCCGTCCGCATGCGATACTCCGCTAGCCGATCCGGCAGCAGCAGCAGCACACGGTCCTCCTCGGCGGGGAGCAAGGGCGTCGGCCTGATGGCGCGCAGGGGATTGGTGTCGACGTCCCAGCGAAGCTCGCGGATTTGATGGCTCACCCATTTGGGTTCAATGTACTCGAGCACACCCTGCGCGTAGATTGACCAAATCCGCCCGGCGGCGCTCTGGTAAACCCTGTAGTTGGGCTCCGCCGGTGCAGGAATCTGACGGACGCTGTACCCGTCAAGATAGCTCACCGCATCCACCTCGCCGTGCTTGACCAGGAGGTTCCCCCGCGGGCTGATCGTCACCGCGGTTGTCAACGATTCCGTCAGCCCGTCGGCGGCGCGGTAAACCCGCCACTCGGACGCCTTTTGGGCGATCATAACCGGCACAGCCCCGAGAATCATCACGCACCAAAACAGAACCAGGCCCCGGACCGCGCCCCAGTCGCGGCGAGGCAGACCACCCACGAGCTTTCGATCCAGCGCACCCATTGCGTGAAGAGCCGTCCCGCTCAACTCCCTCAGCATACGCGATTCGAACCGTTCATGTCCAAAACCGAAATGGTCGGCCAGCCCCCACCTTGCGCGCGCGGACGCTCCGGAAGTGGAATCTCAAATGGACAACCCTCTCAGCCGGCTGGTCACAGGACGGAACACCACCAACCCCACGATTCGGTTGTGGGCCGAGGGCGTGCCTGTCTCTGACTCCGTCTAGAGGCGACACTCCGACAAAATAGCTATTTATGGACTTCTAGAGTTAGTCATACTTCAATCTGTGAATACGACAACACGGAGCGATACCGTCTGGTTCACCACCAAAGGCCAGGTGGTGATCCCGCTCCGCCTGCGCAAGCTCTACCACATTGAGGACGGCACCCGCGCCATCGTCACAGCCACCCATGAGGGCATCCTGCTCAAGCCGGTGACCGCCGCGCTGGCCAAGAAGCATAAGGCACAGCTCGTCACCGACAACCCGGAGTTCAAGGCAGTGGAGAAGGAAGTCAGAATTGTGTGGCTTCGGCCGAAGTGAAGAGCAGAATGTGACGGTAAAGCTTGACCGATTCCCCGAAGTGGAATGCTGGAACTGGGGCCTGGTCGCCGGGCGCACGCAAACTCATGGACACGCCGTGGTGATGGAAGAGAAGGCATACTCGCCTGCACAGCACGACGCTCACGACAGGCGCGCTGCCAGACGACGCCAAGCAAGGACCTGGAGTGAGCTTCCCGGCGCACATCCGGATAGCATGGCACGCGGTGTGCCGGGCGAAATCGTCAAACCGGCTTCAAACCGTGAAGCGTCTCTGACTTTAATTCTGTCTTTTATTTCTAGGGGTCTGGTTCACATTGTTTCCGTTCTTAACCGGACAGTAGTGCACCGACGAAGCGATCAGGCAACGTAGCAGAACGCTGAAGCATCCTGACTCCGGAATCGCTGACGGGCAGCGAGCGAGCGCGTGACAACGGCGGCATCGCTACCGCGACAGCTTGGGGCGCTCAGGACTGCTGCTGGCGCGTGTCATCATGAAACCAATGTTCTCGGGGCAAAGCATCGCGAGCAGGCTCCAGTTTTGGGTCGGGCTTGCCGCCGCTCTCGTGCTCGGGCTGACCGCTTGGTTCAGCTACCGCGTCAGCCGCAACGCACTGGAGCTGCAAACCAACGCCAAGGCGGTCACTGAAATCCAGGCTGCCGCCCGCCGGCTCGATGATTTCATCACCCGGATCGGGATGCTGCCCCGACACATCGCCGTTCGCCAGCAAGCGTTTGGGCGCGATCCCGACCCCGGCATGGTTCCCTATCTGCGTGAGCTGCTTCGCCAAACTCCGCCGGACGAGGTTTACGGCGTGTACGTGGCTTACGAACATGCGAACTCGAAGGACGGGGGCGGGTGCCTGGCGATCCACCGCGGGAACTGGCCCGCCCTGACCCCCGTGGTTTACGATTACCGCGACCCTCGACAAGAATGGTACCACGGTCCGAAGCTTTCCCGGACGTTCTACGTCACCGAACCCTATTTTGACGAAGGCGCCGGAAACATCAGCATGGTCAGCCTTACCACGCCGGTGTTCGATCAGGATACCAACTTCATCGGTGTGGCGGGGGCGGACCTAGCACTGGAGCGGATTCGCGAACTGATGCGCGCCGCCCGCCCGATAGGGGGTGGACGTCTGGCCACCAACGGATTCACCTATCTGGTGAGCAGAGCGGGGAGGATCATCTCGCATCCAAACGAGGAGTTGATGCTCCGCGAAGGCTCCGCGGGCGCCGATCTGAGTAGCCGCCCTGACGGGCAGTTGGTGGCGGCGAAGCCCGAGGGATTCGCGAGGACTGTGATCGACGGCGAACGCCGACGGCTTTACTGGGCGACTTCGGGGGTGACAGGATGGAAGATCGTGCTGAACATTTCAGAAGACGAAATCCTCATACCGGTGCGAGACCTGACACTGTACTCGGCGATGGTCGGCGCGGGCGGTCTGCTGGTGCTTTTGTTTCTGGTCACCGCCCTTGCCCGGCGGTTCACTCACCCGCTTGTGGCACTGACGCGCACCGCCGCCGAGATCGAGCGCGGTCATTTCGGGCAAGGAATGTTGGACGACCTGGCGGAGCACCGCGACGAGATGGGCGAGTTGGCCCGCAGCTTCCGGAAAATGGCACGCGAAATCCAGACACGCG
>JAXDCU010000636.1:0-5969 GCA_034677645.1 Verrucomicrobiia bacterium | reverse complement strand
AAGCCCTCTCTCAGTCGCTTTGTTGGTAAGCGCAGTTGTCACTCTCATGTCCACACCCGCTCTTGCCGCGGATTGGGTGGTTTACGAAGGACGCCAAGGGCCAGGACACGGTAAGCACATCGTGTTTCTCACCGGAGACGAGGAGTATCGCTCCGAGGAAGGGCTTCCTATGCTGGCCAAGATTCTGGCCGAGCGACACGGATTCAAATGCACGGTGCTGTTCGCGATCAATCCAGCCGATGGCACTATCACTCCCACAATTCTCAACAACATCCCCGGACTGGATGCGCTTGGGACCGCGGACCTGTGCGTGATGAAACTTCGCTTCCGCGAACTGCCAGACGATCAGATGAAGCACTTTGTCGATTACCTAAACTCCAGCCGCCCAATCATAGCCCTGCGCACAAGCACGCACGCGTTCTCCTACGAAAAGAACAAGCAAAGCCCTTACGCGCGATTTGACTGGCGCAGTCGCGACTGGGAAGGCGGTTTCGGCCAGCAGGTGCTGGGTGAGACCTGGGTAAGCCACCACGGCGCACACGGCAAGGAAAGCACTCGCGGACAAATCAATCCCGCCTGCCGCGAGCACCCGCTACTGCGCGGCGTCAAAGACGTGTGGGGACCGACTGATGTTTACACCGTCACGCACTTGCCACAAGACGCGCAAGTCCTCATGTACGGACAGGTGCTCAGCGGCATGAATCCAACCGACGTGCCTGTCGAAGGACGGAAGAACGATCCGATGATGCCACTGGTTTGGATTCGATCCTACACTGGCGGCACAGGCAAAACCTCGCGTGTGTTCGCAACCACGATGGGTGCTTCAGTGGACCTTCAAAGTGAAGGACTGCGTCGGCTGCTCGTCAACGCATGTTATTGGGCAACAGGGCTCGCTGATCGCATTCCATCGCTGGCCGACGTGAACTACGTCGGCGAGTACAAACCGCTATGGTTTGGCTTCGGCAAGTTCAAACCGGGGGTTAAGCCGTCCGATCTCGCACTCAAGTCCACCCCGTGACGCGCGAGGCTCGCTCTTCTTCCCACGCAGAGGCGCTGAGAGCGCGGAGAAAGGCTAGTCCGATCCCCCTCTTTCCACTGTCTGAGCCGCGGATGACTTCAGGATCGCCTTGACCGCGGAGACGTGGTGGACCAGACTATCGGCATGAGGAAAGGCGTCGCGTCCCGACAAAGGCGTGGGCGTGGTTTACAGCTCCGACGCGGAGGGGTCTCATTCCTCGGGTCCGTTCTCAACTTCAGAATCCGATGAGCACTCAACTTAACCGTCGCAAGTTCATCCAGAATGCCGCGGCAAGTTCGGCGGCCCTGACTTGGCTGGGCAGCGGCAGCGGCCCGTCCGTATTCGCGGCCGAAGCTGGCAAACCGGCATTGCTCGGGGGCAGTCCAGCGCACACCGGCGGCTGGCCAGGCTGGCCCGACTGGCGCCAGTCATGGGAACCGTCAGTCCTCGAAGTGCTGCGGAGCGGGCGTTGGTTCCGCGGAGCGGGCGAACACGTCGAGGAGTTCGAGCACGCCTACGCGAAGCTGCTTGGCGCCAAACGCTGCCTTGCAACCGCCAGTGGCACGACAGCTTTGATGGTCAGCCTCCACGTTCTTGACGTTGACGCCGGCGACGAAGTTATCACGTCGCCCTTCACTTTTATCGCCACGTACAACGCCATATTGATCAACAAAGCGCTGCCGGTGTTTGCCGACACCGACCCAAGAACGCTCACAATGGACCCGACCTCGATCGAGAGCAGGATCACGGACCGGACCAAGGTGATTCTGCCGGTGCACATCTACGGCTTGCCGTGCGAAATGGACGCGATCAATGCGGTCGCGCGCAAACACAAGCTGGCGGTGATCGAGGACGCTTGCCAGGCTTGGCTGGCCCAGTACAAAGGGCGGAAGTGCGGTGTCCTCGGCGACCTTGGCTGCTTCAGTTTTCAGAATTCCAAACATCTCCCCTCAGGCGAGGGCGGCGCTGTCACGGGCGACAGCGACGAACTGCTTGACCGGTGTCAGGCTTTTCACAACTGCGGCCGTGCGTTCGGCGGTTTCAAAGGCGGCACGCCGTATTTCACCCGCGGCAGCAACTACCGGATGCAGCAGTTCCAGGCTGTAATACTGCTGCAGCAGTTCGAGAAACTGACTGAGGAAACCGCCCGCAGACAAGAGAACGCCGACCACCTGACTGCCGGATTGAATGAGATTCCTGGAATCCGCCCGGCTCGCCTTCCCGACAACAGCCGCGCCGTCTACCACCTCTACCCGTTCCATTACGACTCCAGCCAGTTCAGTGGTCTCGCCCGCGACAAGTTCATCAGAGCCCTCAACGCCGAAGGGATTCCTTGCGGAAGCGGTTATCATGAACAGTACTTCGATGGTTTGCTCGACGAGGCGATCAACTCACGCGGCTTCAAACGCCTGTTCAGCCCGGTGCGGCTCAAGGCCTATCGCGAGAGTTTCAACGACCTCAAAGGCAACCGCGAAGTGTGTGCCACAACAGTAGCCATGGGGCAGAACATGCTTCTCGCAACTCGTGGCCACATGGACCACATCATCGAGGCTGTCCGAAAGATTCACGCGCATAGCGCGGCGCTCGCAAAAGCGGCCTGATCGGCCAGCAGTACTCGAATCGCGTGGCGTCGCGGCTGGCTCCCAGGGCTGGTCGTGCGTGTGCATGTCACTTTTCTTGAACAAAAAGGGGCGTGGTCTACGCTTATTGCTATGGATGCGGACTGACGCCTGATGCAACGGCAGGAGACCAACGGAGAGTGGCAGGGCCTGTGGGAACAATACGGGCCGCGGCTCCTGCTGTTCGCTCGCCAGCAGACCGCTCATGACGGCGACGCTGAGGACCTCGTTCAGGAGGCTTTCGTGAAATACTGGCGTGCCCGGCGGAAACAGCCCGCTCTGCCGCCAACGTTGATGTTCAGAATGGTAAAACGCACAGCCATTGACCGCGCCCGGAAAGCCCAGGGGCGTGAGCAAAGAGAGCGCGAATCGCAGCTCCTGGCGGGTGAGCCGACGACCTGGTTCGCCCACCCCGTCGAAGACCAGGAACGCCAGGAACAGATCGATTCGGCTCTCAGGGCCTTGCCAGCTCACCAACGTGAAGTCCTCGTTCTGAAGGTATGGAGCGATCTGACCTTTGAACAGATCGGCGAAACTCTCGACCTTTCACCAAACACCGCCGCGTCCAGATACAGGTATGCCCTCAATCAGTTGCGTAAGATTCTCACTCCGGCAGTCGTATGAACGATGATTTGGAAGAAATCGCCCGTGAGCTTGCCCAGCTTCGACCAAGCAAGCCCGCTCCACAACTCAACCGCCGCATCGAACTGGAGCTGGACGAGGGAGATGACGATCGATCGCTCAGCACTCCTCCAGTTGCCTGGTTCCGATGGCTCCCCCTCGCTGCCGCTGC
The DNA here is from genome assembly GCA_034677645.1 of Verrucomicrobiia bacterium. Classification (GTDB taxonomy): domain Bacteria; phylum Verrucomicrobiota; class Verrucomicrobiia; order Limisphaerales; family J093; genus JAAYVR01. The sequence goes on along the minus strand of JAXDCU010000636.1, from coordinate 2,539 downwards.
TGTGCTCATTGCGGCTGTGACGGTTACCGCGATGCTAGGGATTATTTCGCGAAGCTCCCGCGACAACGCAGCCTCCTTCGCTTCAACTGCACCCCAAGATCGCGAGTCAGATTCCTCCGCACCAGCCAAGTCAGGGTTCCACAGAATCCGCAACGCTAACTACCTTATTGACGCCGAAGACAACGGCCTGTTGTTTCCTTCGGCTTCGGTGCCATTCCGGAAGGTCACGTGGCAGTTCGTTTCCGCTTCGGAGTGGCGCGACGATCGGGACAACGCGACCGTCCAAGTTCTTATTCCACGCGAGGAGACAATGCTTATCCCTGTCACGGTTCATTAGAATGCCAAACCCGGATTCTCCGGCTAAGTACGGGAATCCCGGTAGATTCAACCAAACCACATCACACCACAAACGAACATGAAGAAACCGAATCTTACAACATACCTCATTGGCGCCGCGGTCACGGTCATTCTGGCGATGACGCTGCCCGCGCATGCGAATCCTGGTTCCGAAAAAGTCGCCTACCTCGGAGTTGTTGTAGGCCCGGCCGACGAGACTCTCCGGGATCAGCTTAAGCTCCCACGGGGGGCGGGCCTCTGTGTGGTCGACGTCGTAGCCGAGAGTCCCGCGGCCAAGAGCGATGTAAAGGCCAATGACGTTCTTGAGAAACTTGACGACCAACTCCTGTTCAACAGCGAGCAGTTGTCAAGCCTGGTCCGATCTCGCGAGCCGGGCGAGAAGGTGGTCATCGAGTTGATCAGGCAGGGTGATCGGCGGAAACTCGATGTTGTGCTGGGTGAAACCGACGCCCAAGAGAGTCCCAGGCCACTGATCGGGTTGAACGAGGGGCCGTGGAGAGACCTCCGCTTGGGCAACCTTTTCGGTCGCGGGTTCGGTGAGTGGTTAGGTGGGGCGAAAGCCCCCGATGGGCCTTGGAAACCGCACGCTTTCCTCGGAGTTGAACTGGGCGCGGTGGAACCCGCCCTTGCCATGCAATTGGGCATTGATGAAGGAACTGGCGCCCTTGTCAACATGGTGATCGAGGATAGCCCAGCCGACAAGGCGGGCATAGAAAAGCACGATGTGATCGTGAGGATCGACGACAATGATGTCAAAGGCCCTGTCGATCTGAGCGAGAGCATCCGCAAACGCAAGAAGGACGACAAAGTCAAGATCGAGCTGATCCGCGCTGGCAAGACAACAGAGGTCCAGGCCACCCTCTCCGAAAAGGCGCCACTCGAATCTGGCCGGTTCCGGGACATCCTCAAGAGATACTCGCTCCCCTTGATTCCTCGCATGCGAGTCTTCAAAGCTCATCCTGACGATTCCGATTTTGTCATTCAACTCGAGACCGATGACGGCACTGGTGACAAGCGGCTCGAACACCGGTTCACGTTTCGCTCCGACAAGTCCGCCGATATTCAAGCCCCGGGTGTGTCAATGTCGGGCAAGATTAAGCCGGACGCATCCGTGCGGGAAAAAAGAATCATCGTGATCAAGACCGACAAGGATGTCACCACTGTTAGAGACGAAGACGGCCAGCGGTTTGTCAGCGTCAAAGACGCTCAAGAGAACGTCATTTTCGAAGGTGCGATCAACAGCGAGGCGGACCTGCGGAAACTCCCGGCCGAGGTGCGCGAGCGCCTTGATCGAATCAAGAAAGAAGTGGAGGTCGAGGCCAACAAGGAAGTGGATAAGGAGGTGCGGGAACTACTGATTCCGCACGCTCGACTCAAGGCAGGGGCAATCTAGACCCAGGCTGCGTTCGTTTTGTTCTCCGCGGCGCACCTTGACCCGGCGGTCAAAGGCACAGCCTACTTCGGCCGGGTGGCAACTTCCTGGAGCCACTCGACATCCATGTTGCCTGGCGTCGAAATGCGGTCTTCGACGGGTTTGCCCTTGATTACCGGCGGGGTTGTGCGCCCGTCAATCCACCGCTTCATTTCCGAATGTCCATCAGCAAATGAGAATCCACCACCACGATTGTGGTAATAGCCTGGCAGGTCCCAAAAACCGTACTGGTCCCTCTGCTTTGGGTATCCAGCCATGTTGACGGCGAAATTACCCATGTCGATGCTGTCCTCCCGCACGTCGATGAACACAAACACCTTGGAAGCGCCTGGATCGTCAAGCTCGGAGTACTTCCTGTAAATCTTGTAGTTGCTAACGGGCGCTCCCCAGCCTCCGTCAGTCCCGCCCCAGCCGCCCAGATACAGGTTCATTGACATGCTTCGAACCCGTGGCACGCGCTTGCCGGCTACCACCAGCTCGGATTTGTCAGCCGGGCATCGCCAGATGTGCAATGCGTTACCGCAGTAATTCCAGAGTGGGCTCTTCTTTATGCCAACGTCAGGGTCCCAGTTAGCACGGTTGCTCGGTTCAAAATCCAGAGTGCCGGTCACCCATGCCGTGGAGTAGGTCGACCGATTGTCCGGGTCTTCGCTCGCAAACAGAAGTATGTCGTTATTGTCTTCGAGGTACATCCGCCACGCCAGGCACAACTGCTTGTGATTGTTCATGCATTGTACGCCTTGCGCCTTG
>JAXDCU010000635.1:0-5721 GCA_034677645.1 Verrucomicrobiia bacterium | reverse complement strand
AATCACTTTCCAGTACACGTATGATCTGCGCTGGTACGAGGCTAGAAGCGACAACGACATCGACCAGTCACACAAGGCCGATCTGAACCTCAGCCACTCCTTTTCAGAGCGGTTCAAGGTGGACCTGATCGACTCCTTCGCGTACTCGGACGAGCCGAGCGTGATCGCCGAGAGCGGTGGCTTCTACAACACTTACTACCGGACGGAGAACAACAACCTGCGCAACTACGCGGGTATAGCCTTCACTGGCAGCCTGACCGAGCAACTCGGCACGCGGATCGGATATTCCAACACGCTCTACGATTACGAACAGAAAGGGCCCGGCAGTCGGTCCGCCCTCCTCGACCGGCTCGAGCACCTGGTCACGGCTGACCTGCGCTGGACGTTCCGGCCAACCACGGTCGGCATGCTGGGATACCAGTACGGCTATGTGGACTACACCAGCTCTGACCTGCTGATTAACCCGGCGTGGTTCCCCGCCAGTTGCATTATTCCTGGAGCCGAAGTCCGCAACCAGCAGTCCCATTACATTTTCGCTGGTGTCGATCACACCTTCAGCAGCAATTTCAACGTCCAGGCGCGCGTGGGCGCTCAGATAGCCGAGTACCCCAATGCCGTGTCTGGGATGGAAGACAGCATCACCACTCCATACGTGGACGCGGCTCTCACGTACCGGTATGCTGAAGGAAGCCGCTTCCTTTTGGGTGTGAAGAATGAGCTTCAGGCCACCGACGTCGCTATGCCTTACTATGCAATGGACGGCGAGGGCGGCTCTTGCGAGATGACGCCTGTGACGAGCTCTCAGCTAGCCACTAGCGTCTATGCCGCCATCATTCAGCGGCTGTCACCCAAACTTACCGGCATGCTTCGGGGCTCTTGGCAGCACGGATCGTTCCAGGGTGGTTACTGCGACGACGAGGCGGACGATTTCCTTACCCTTGACGTGAACCTGACATACAACTTCAACCAGCATATCGGGGCGGAAATCGGTTACGCGTATGACGATCTCAGCAGCGATCTGCTATACCGCTCGTACGATCGGAGCCGATTATACTTTGGCATTGTTGCCACGTACTGATTATCGAGTTTGAACCTGAACACGGGGAGGCTGGAGAGAGCGTTCTAGCCTCCCTTTTTGTTGCTTAATGAACACTTCGAAAACAACGATCCCGCAACCCGCGACAACCGCGGAAAGTCAACTGCATTTCTTGGATTACTGGCGGATCATCCGCATCCGCAAGACCGTCATCCTGGCGGTATTCCTGCTGGTCGTGCTGACCACCACCGCCGTCACATTCGTGCTCCCGCAGTCGTATAGCAGCACGGCTAGAATCGCGGTCGAGAAGGACACGACCGATATCGAACCACTGGGCCGTTCCCAGGTCCAGGGGCAGTACGACCCATACTTCATCAATACCGAGTTCGAGAAAATCCAGTCTAAATCGGTTCTCTACCCTGTCATCGAACTTCTGAACCTTGGCACGCACTACGCCACCAATTACAGCAGCGGCCAAGGCCCAGACCAAAAGGCGTGGCCAAAGTCCGAGACCTACACAATGCTCCGGCGGAATGTTGAGGTGCGCCTCTCGCGCAACACCAGCCTCATTGAAATCCGCGTGTTCGACAGGGAGCGAGACACCGCGGCGCTGATCGCCAACCAGATCGTCAAGCAGTACAAGAGATGGCGCGAATCGGAGAAGTTGACGAACTCAGCCGCGGGCATTGAAGTGCTGAGCAACAAACTCGTCCAGATCACCACCCAGGTCCAGGCCCTTCAAACCAATGTCGACGAGCTCCGCTCCAAGCACAGCATCGCCGACTCTGCCGCTGAGACTCCTGTTTACCAGGTCTCCCTCGAACGCGAGAAGGTGAGCGCTCTTGCCCAGGAACTCACGCGCGCCGAGTCGGAGTTCGTGTTCTACGACACGAAACTGAACGAGCTCACCAAGCTGAGCCGCATCGATCTGCGCAAAGCCGTGCTAACGGCCCTGCCCGCGGAGCAGCAACTCCCACAGCTCATGAGTGAACTGGCGTTGGCTGAGCAGACACTGGCTCGCTTCCATGTGGACCTGACCGACGAGCATCCAGATGTGCGCCGCGCCACGGCCCTAATCGATCGGGTTAACCAACAGATTGAGGACCGCCTGGATGGCATTCTGGCTGGCCTCACGAACCAAGTCGTCTCACTCAAAGCCCGTCGCGATCAGTTGCAGAAGGCCGTCGATGTCGCCAAACTCGAAGTAGCCGAGGAAGCGCAGCGTTCTGGCGAGTATTTCCGAGTCAAACGCGACTTGGAAAACAACCAAAAAATCCGGGACGCCATTTTGCTTCGCACGTTGCAGGAGGAAGTCGACATGGCGCTGCCGAAAGCATCGATGGTGCAGATTGTCGATCAGGCCGAAGCGAGTCTTCGCGCGGTGCGGCCTAACATTCCCCTGAACATCGTGCTGGGTGCTGTTGTGGGTCTGGTTATGGGGGTGGGTCTTGCCTTTTTCATTGAATACCTTGATACCAGCGTGAAGACGATCGACGACGTTGAGCGCGCTCTCCAGGCGCCAGTGCTGGGCGTCATCCCGCAGAACGTCGGCAATCTCCTCAAGGAAGGCCCTGAAAGCCCCCATGCGGAAGCGTACCGCGTGTTGCGCACTAACGTGCTCTTTTCCCGCAAAGACCCGACCGCCAACACGCTCACCGCGGTCAGTGGCGGCGCGGGAGAAGGCAAGTCGACGACCATCTTCAATCTCGCCACCGTCTTCTCCCAGAGCGGCCAACGCGTGCTCGTGGTCGATTCAGACCTGCGCCGGCCCAGCCTGCACAAGTTCCTGGGCGTGTCCAACACGATCGGCTTGACGAATTACCTCCTCAAACAAAACACGCTCGAGGAAGTGATTCAAACCACCTCTAACGCCAACATGGACTTCCTGGCTAGCGGCAAGCTGCCAAGCAGTTCGCTGGGTATTCTTAATTCCGCGCGGATGCGGGAGTTTATCCAAGACGCCAAGCGCCGATACGACTTCGTGTTCTTCGATTCGCCCCCGATCATGGGTGTGAGCGACGCCTCGATTCTCGCCAGCATGGTTGACCTCTCAATCCTGGTTGTTCAATACCGCAAATATCCCCAGGCCATGACCATCCGCTCCAAGCAAATGGTCGAAAAGGTCGGCGGCACCATGCTCGGCGTGGTGCTCAACAACATCAATATCTCTCAGGACTCGTACTACTACTACTACAGCGGGTACTACTACGACTACTACTCGAAGTACGACTATGACGATTACAAACACCACGGCGAGAGTGAGTCGGCGAAACCCGCCGCTGACAATGCCGTCAGTGCCGACCTGAAACCAAAATATTGATTGTTCTTTCGCCATGCCACGATCAGGATTTCGAGTGATGAAAGCGTTGTTGCGGTCCGTACTAAGCATTTGTTTGGGGCCGTGTATCCTTGGACTGGCCGCGTTCATGAGCGGATGTGGCGGGACCACGGGTAGCGGGCAGACTACCTACTCCCGTTACGCACGTCCGGTCACGAGTCCCCAGCCCGCTGGCACACCTTCCGGAGCCGCCCCGACATCTTCCGACGCCGCTTCCACTGATTACCAGACGCCATCCACGACTGAGACGCTCGGAGGTCTTAGTTCAGACACCATCCGGGTCGGCGATAAGTTGACTGTGCGCCTCTCCGACATCCCTGCCCCACCCGATCCGATCGAGCAGCGTGTGCGGGAGGATGGCAACATTACGTTGCTGTTGGGTGTCCAGATTAAAGCCGTTGGAAAAAAGGCGGGCGAGCTTGAAACCGAGATTCAGCAAGCGTACGTGCCGAAGTACTACCGCCGCCTGACCGTGAACGTGAAATGCGAAGAGCGAGTTTTCTACGTTGACGGTGAAGTGCGCAAGCCGGACAGGTATATCTACGCCGGCGAGATGACGGTGCTCAAAGCCATCAGCACGGCCGGCGGGTTCACCGAGTTCGCCAAAAAGAACAAGGTCGAAGTCACCCACGCCAGCGGGGGCAAACCGATCGTTGTCGATTGCGTCAAGGCGTTGCGTTCGCCAAAGCTCGACATTCCGATCTACCCCGGCGACCGCATTTTTGTTCACAAGCGGATTTGGCTCTGATGGTGCTTCTGAAAGCTCTCTCCGGCCCAGCGGCGGGCAGCGCGTTTGTCGCCCGCCGTTTTCCGTTTCGCATCGGCCATTCCCAGGACTCTGACCTCCGACTGGAAGCGGGCGGCGTCTGGCAGGACCACGGGCGCCTCGAGTTTGATAAAGCTCAGAGCCGTTTTCTCTTGACCGCAGTTGCCGACGCGTTGGTTCTTGTCAATGGAGAACGGATTGCCGAATCGCGGCTGCGCAACGGCGATGTGGTCGAGATCGGCTCGGTGAAGCTCAGGTTCGGTTTGGCTCCCGTAGTTCAACCAAACATGAAACTGCGCGAGGCAACCACTTGGTTTCTGTTGGCCCTGATTGTAGCGACCCAGGCACTGCTCCTGACTTGGCTGATCCGTTGACGAATCCAGGTCGCCGCGGCGGCTCAACTGGCAATCCGATTGTCAGTGTCGAAAATGCCGCACGCCTGTAAACACCATAGCCATCCCGCGCGCATCCGCGGCCGCTATCACCTCGGCGTCGCGCATCGAGTTGCCTGGCTGTATCGCCGCCGTGGCGCCCGCGTCGGCGGCGGCCATCAATCCATCCGGGAACGGAAAGAAAGCGTCGCTGCAGACTGCACTTCCGGCCAGGGAGAGTCCGGCTTCAGACGCTTTGTGAACCGCTATGCGGCTGGCGTCCACGCGACTCATTTGGCCCGCCCCGATGCCTAGCGTTCTGTCGTTACTGGCAAAAACGATAGCGTTGGACTTGACGTGTTTCACAATCCGCCAGCCAAACATCATTGCCCTCCATTCGGCCTCAGTTGGTTGTCGATGTGTGACGACCTTCGCCTCTTCCCGGCGCAGGGATTTCAGGTCCCGTTCCTGCCAAAGAAAAGATTCAGCTCCCACACTTCGCACTTCCCACTGTTGGGGACTGGCCGACGGGGCCCGGCGCAACTCGACCAGGCGCAGATGTTTTTTGCGTTCGAACGCCTTGAGCGCCTCCGGACTGAACTCAGGCGCGACAATCACTTCGCTGAAAACATCGGCGATCGCCGCGGCACAAGAGCCGTCCAATGGCCGGTTGACGCAAATGATGCCGCCGAAAGGGGCCTGCTTGTCAGTTGCGAAAGCTTTTTCCCACGCCTCCTCGAGTGTCGGGCCCTGGCCGACCCCGCACGGATTGTTATGCTTGAGGATGGCTAGCGTGGGCTCATCATTGACAAAATCGTTCAGCAACGCCGCCGCTGCCGTCAGGTCCAAAATATTGTTGTAAGACAGCTCCTTGCCCCGAAGCTGGTGATAGTACTCGTGGAACTTGCCGTAGAGCGCGGCTGACTGATGTGGATTCTCCCCATACCGGAGCCGCTGCGCCAGAGCCGCTTCGATTGTTAAGTTGGCTGGCCACGGGCCACTCGCATCCGAGGGCCCGGCGGCGCCCACGCCAAATGTCGACGCCAAGTATCGGCTGATCGAGCCGTCATAGGCGGATGTGCGCCCGAACACTTTCGCCGCCAGACGCCGCCTCAGAGCGAGACTCGTGGTCCCGGCGGCAAGTATCTCATCAGCCACGGCGGCGTAGTCGGACGGGTCGGTCACGACGGTGACGTGCTCGTGGTTCTTG
>JAXDCU010000634.1:0-5812 GCA_034677645.1 Verrucomicrobiia bacterium | reverse complement strand
GAATTTTTGGGGTGGGATGTTTTCGCGGCTGCAGATTGCGTGCTTGCCGTCAGGCGTCGCATCTGCCAGGAAGAGGCGTTTCTTTCGCATGTTCTATTTGAGTTATCTGGCAAAGAACGCGCGGTTGGCCACGCGGCTCGTGAAGCACGGCGAATGGCGGCGCGTTTGTTTAGCGCTACATGCCCGATGCTACGTGGCGGCGTACGGGTTGGCTTTCCCCGTGCTCCGCTCTCTGGTGAGCGACCGGGCCGGATTGTCGATCGATCCCCGCGTAAGCGTCGTTACTGATCATCCGATCGCGTTTGCGTCGCCTGACCATGTCGTTCCGCATGGCACGCGATACAACAACAGCACGAACCGGAAGTTTGTCCTGCTGATGCACGATCGTTTTCGTCGGTTGTTCCCCAAGACGCCGCTGGCCTTTCTCGACCTTGGTTGTTCGGGCGGGCAGCTTGTGGCTGACTTCGCTTCCCTGGGATGGCTGGCGGTCGGTCTCGAAGGGTCCGATTACTCGCTAAAGCATCGGCGGGCCAACTGGCGCACACTCGCGCATCGGAACCTGTTCACGTGCGATATCAGCAAACCATTCACTTTGCGGCGCGAAGGCAGCGACCTGCGATTCCATCTCATCACAGCCTGGGACGTGCTCGAGCACATCCGGACCGACGACCTCGAAATCCTGTTTCGCAACATTGTCAAACACTTGGCGCCTGGCGGGTGTTTCATCGCCTCGACCAGCTCCAGCACGAGCATTGTCGATGGAGTCGAACTCCACCAAACCAGAATGCCTAACGCCGCCTGGCGCGATTGGGTGGAAAACCACTTCCGCGAGTTGGAGCCTGTCGGCCTTGGACTGCGGACACACCAGCACGTACGTTTTGATTTCGGAGAGCTCTCGTTTCTAACGTACCGGAAGAAGAGCGGATAGCGAAGGCCAGCCTGGCTTGGCCGGACGAAGTTCTGGAATCTGGAAAGAGCGCGAGGACGGAATCGCAAAATCCCACGCGCTCGGACTAACGGTTGACCCATATGCCTCATTTGTGGCAGGATTGGACGCAGCCAGAGCAGTCCCCTGGGCCGGTTGGGACGGAACAGGTCAACAAGTGAACGCCTGTCAGTTGCGCGTCGTTCCGGTGTGTGCCGGGAGAATCGAACTAGTAGTCCTCACATCGCCATGAAAACAAAACGTTTCCTATTCAGCCCTATCTGTTGTTGTTGTTCGCTGCCGGCTCTAATTGTCGTCTGGTTTGCCGCCGTCGCGGCATCGGCCGCGGTGCTTTTTCAGGACGATTTCAACCGCGGCCTGCCGGGCTGGACCGCGGTTCAACCCCCAGGCACCAACTACTTCGAAGGCCCAATGCGCTGGCAGTACGACATCGTTAGTGGCGCCTACATCGAGCAGAGCAACATTTACACCGATGCCGCCACGAACTCACCCTCCGCCACCGCCGTCATGCTCATCAATGATGCAATGACCGGCGCCAACTTCACGTTCACAGCCCGCCTGACCGCCGGTGACGACGACGGCTTCGGCCTCATCTTCGGCTATCGCGACCCGACCAATTTCTACCGGATCACCTTCACCCGCCAGGCCCGCGGCATGCCGGGTTATCCCTGGAACGGCTGGAACGTCGATCGCAAGGTCAATGACGTCGCGGAGAATCTCTTCGGCGATGGCACGCCCACCCACGTGCCCTCTTTTGTCAACACACAGTTCCGGCCGTTCGACGTAACGATCGCCGTTGGCGGCAATGACCTCTTTAGCCTGACAGTGGTTGACGATCCGGATGGTGGTTCGCCGACCAAGTATGAGCTTGTCGAAGCCCAACCGCTGCCGACCCAGGCCGATGGCAAGGTCGGCTTTGTCAGTTGGGGCATGAGCGGAACGCCGCTGCGCGGCTTCCGGATCGCCAATCCGACCCTTTCGCCCGTGGCGCTGGCGGGCGATCCAAATGTGCTGACTGAATGGACTCCGGTGGTGCCACCGCGCGCGGACGGCTTCAGCGGGCTGGACCCGGCTACCGGCAACGGCGGAGTGCCAATCTGGTCGCTTGCGCTCGGTCCGAACGGCGACTATGGAACGCTCAACGAAAACAGCGATTCGCATGGTGGCAACGACGCCGCTGGCAACGTGGATTTTGCCGCTCCAACGCTTGTGGCCGGGGATGTCAACTGGACTGATATCGTTCTTACCGCACGGATCATTCCGGCGGATGATGATGGTCACGGGGTGATAGTGCGCTACCAAGACGAGTTCAACTTCTACCGCGTGGCTCTGCGGTCGCAGGTTAACGCGGTCATCGGCGTGCGCCGCGGACTCTCGGTCCAGAAAGTCGTGGGCGGTTTCTGGGAGGAGGTCTTTTGGGACAATGCATCTCAGTTCATTCCTCCTTCCAACGTGCCGTATGACATAGCCGTGTCAATGATAGGAGATCGGATGCAAGTTGGGGTCGTCTCGGACCCGTTGGGGGTCGCCCGGACCTTTTCCTACGGTCCGTTTGATTTCACGGGCGACAAGCTAGCCAACGGCAAGATCGGTCTGTTCAGTTGGGCTATGAGCCGAACGGAATTCGACTATGTGCGAGTCAACGGCATCGAAGGCGTTCCGCTGACTGTCGCCTCGGCATATGGCAGTCCGGACCCGGCTGTTGGCATTCACGAAATCCAGCCAGGATCGAGCGTGACCGCCTCGGTCGCCAGCCCGGTCGATGTCATACCCGGCATGCGCGCGGTGGTGACCGGGTGGTCCGGGTCCGGATCAGTTCCCGCCAGTGGCACGGCATCGAGCGTCACTTTCCTGATCAACGACATCTCAACTATCACGTGGGAGTGGCAAACCCAATCGACCATAGCCGCCACGCACAGCGCTGGAGGGCAGGTGTCAGGTCCTTTGGGCGTTTGGTTGCCAACGGGAACCGATGTCACTTTCACGGCGACTCCGGACGCCAATCACGTGTTTGTCGGATGGTCGGGCGATGTCATTTCATGCGATCCAGACCTCAGCCTGGTCGTGAGCCGCCCGCTCAATATCGTTGCCAGCTTTGAGGCAGATTCAGACAACGACGGCTTGCCCGATTCGTGGGAGCAGGCGAACTTCGGCGACCTTGCCGCCACAGGCGAAGGCAACCCCGACAAGGACGGTTTTGACAACGCCGACGAATTCGAGCGGGGCACTGATCCCAATCACGCCGAGACTCTGGTGGTCAGCGATGGGCTCGGTTCACGCTGGGAGAACGTCCAACGCGATCCAGTTCTTCCTGGGCAGCTTGTTGTGCGCGATTTCGGCAACGGATTCCGCGGCGTGTGGGAGAACAGCAATGACTATCGGAGCGCCGTGGACACGAATTTCATAGGAGCTGACTTCATCGTGCCGGAGGTGAGCTTCGAGGGCCCGCGCATGATCATCCGCACCAATGTCTGGAACCCGGCCTGGACGGATTTCAGCGCCGAGGTGACTTTCAGCGTCGGTGACAATGACGGCAACTGCGTCTATTTCCGTTACCAGGACGAGAACAACTGGTATCGCGTGACCGTCTGCGGCGAGAACAACTATCTGGACTGGCGCGCTCCCTATGGCGTGACGGTCCAGAAGCGCGTCAACGGCGTCTTCACTGAACTTCTCGAGGATGCCACGATTGCGACCGACCCATCCGATTCCTCCATGTACAAACGGGTCCGCGTGACGGTGATTGCCCGCGGCACGGAGTTCGAAATCCGTGTCATTGGGTGGAATGTCAGGGTGGACCCGCCCGAGTGGGACGCGGGCACGGAACTTATCCAGTATGTCTATGATTCGGATTTGACGTCAGGCCGATTCGGCGTGGGGACCTGGGGTCAGTCGGGCGGCGCCACTGCGACGCCAACCAACCCGGTCGGTGCCGGAGCCTTGATTGAGGATGTTGTAATAACCGTGGGCGGTGCGGAGGTCTTCCGTGAAGATTGGCAGAGTGTACCGCTTGCGGCGGAGCTCCCCGAAGGTTGGATAGACCCATCGGTTGGGGGCGCGGCGGCGGGTACTTGGCAGGTCACGGCCCACGGCACAATCCTGCAGACGGGGAACTACGCAACGGTAACCACTGGGACTCTGTTGCAGCCCAAGGCCGACGGTGAAGGATGCATCTTGCTCGGTCCCGCGCCCGGGACGGACAACTATTACCTCGAAATCGGTTTCCATCCGTTCGACGACGACGGGATCGGTTTTGTTTTCGATTTCAAGGACACTGACAACTTCTCTCGAGTTATTCTCGTGAGCCAACCATCGGGCAACACGCGAATACCGCAGGGGCTCAGTGTGAGCCGCAAGGTCGGCGGTGTATGGAGCGATATCATCGCGGGCGATCCGGGCTTCGTCTATGTGAACGGCACCCCATTCGAGTTCTGGTTCGCCAATAACAACGGCGCCTGTCGCCTTACGGCGCGGAGCCTGGACGCCCCAACCGTGTCCCAGACATGGAGTTGGACAGGACCGCCCCCGGCGGCCGACAACCGGTTTGGCCTGACCTGTTGGGGGGAGCAAGATGCTCACTTCCTTTACGCGCGGGCCTACAGCCTGCCCTCGCGCGAGCCGCCGGGCGACCTGCGCGTCGGCAATGTCTCCATCGTGGATGGCAATCTGGTTCTTGAAATCCTTGAAGCTGGCGATATGCCGTTCACGGTGGAGCGCTCGAACACGCTCACGCCCGGATCATGGAGCGTCGCAGCGGAGAATCAGACCGGGACCGAGTGGAGCACGCCGCTGTCAACTGCGCCTGGCGCCGTGTTTTTCAGGCTGAGACAAGACCGCTGACACCGATGTTTGAGATGATCCGCGCCAATACGACGAGAGAACGACGGGCGTTCACGCTCATCGAGTTGCTGGTCGTCATTGCCATAATCGCCATCCTCGCCGCCTTGCTTCTTCCCGCACTGGCTCGGGCGAAAGAGAAGACGCGCCGTATATCGTGCCAGAACAACACCCGGCAGATCATGTTCGCCGCCCATCTCTACAGCGACGATTATCCCGGTTACTTCTACGATACCGACTCGATCGGCAGCGACGAGGCGCCGTTATGCTTCTATCCGCGATATCTCTCCTCGATCAAAACGTTCTTGTGCCCGAGCACGCGCAATGTGATCCGCCCGGACGTCAAGGATCGCGACGGCAAGATTCTCGATCTGGAGGAGACTTCTCACGGTGACCGCCTGTACAACCGCGGCGGGCACAGCTATGAGTTCTTCGGCATCTTTGAGCGCGAACACCTCAGGAACATCCGCAAAAACCCCGCGACCACGGCCTTCGCGCCAACCAAAGTCGTCATCGTCTTGGATGCGGATGACGAACTGCCGCACATCCCAAACGATGCCAACAATTCTCCCGATCCAATAAACAACCACGGCGCGGTCGGTTGGAACTGGGGTTTTGCGGATGGCCACGGCGAGTGGATAACGGCTAGGATAACTTCCGATGCCCTTCACGAAAGCTGGATGACTTCAGGTGTGGGCACCAAGCCCTACGGCCAAAGGTAGTGGTTTATTCAAGTGCGCCCCGTTGCTCTCTCGCCTCGCCCTGGTGAGATTACGCGAGGATTCAACCTGTCGCAAGGCGACGCTGCCGGGGAGCAGTTGCGCCAAGTCAGAGTGACTGCTATGCTGGATCGGTTTTGGAATGAAGAATTGGATAATCAGACTCGTGGCGTTGGCCTTGCTGGTGGTTCTTGGGTACTTAGGCGTCGACCAGTATCGCGGCTGGCAGGCGCGCCGCGACGCTGCCGGCCAGGAGCGTCCCACGACCGCGGTGGCTATTCAGACCAACATCAGCTTTGCCGTCAACGCC
>JAXDCU010000633.1:0-14728 GCA_034677645.1 Verrucomicrobiia bacterium | reverse complement strand
AACTACGAACCGCATGCCGTCGGTCTGGCGGCTAGGATACTTGAGTACAAGCAACGGGTCGGCTCGTTGCGTTTGGTGCCTTCAACGGGCGGCGTTTTCGAAGTCAGCGTCAACGGGCGGAACCTTTACAGCAAGAAGGCAACTGGCGAGTTTCCCGAGCCTGAGGAATTGGCGGAGCGGATCGAACGTCTCTTGTGACTTGCGAGGCGAGTCGTTTGTCATCAAGGCTCCCCATGAACCTTGCTTTACCGCGTAAACGCGGGACTCTGGCGGGCGGCCGCTCTGCATGGTCCGCGGCGTTGTCCGGCTCGCGACCGGTCAGAGTTCCGCCTTCAGGCGGCTTCGTCGTGGACCACGTCGCACGGTTCATGGTGCCAATGCGCATCAACCTGTTGGATGTCAAAGCTTTCCATGAACCGGCGGCCGCGTTCATGGTCCCGATGCGTGACAAGTCACTTGTAATAAACGCTTTCCATGAACCAGATGCATTCCCCGGTAGGGCGAGGCTCCAGCCGAACCGCTCACAGCCTGTGCTGTATATTTCGGCCGGGCTCCGCAGGAGCGTCGCCCTACCGTGCGGTTCATGGCGCCAAAGCGTGTTCACAGGAACAAGGAGGCTTTCCATGAACCGGTAGGGACCGATTCCACTCGGTCCCTGATTGTCCGTTCCTGATCTCCTCAAACAAAGGTAGTGGGACGCGGCGGAAGTAGTTCTCGCCAAAGCTGGCTGGATCACCCCGCAAACGGCACCCGCATCGCGCGGGAGCGCATTCGGTTGGCTTCTGGATCGCTTATGAACTCGGCTTGGGACAGATCGAATCTCAGGTTGCGTTTCAGTTGCTCGCAGATGTCGGCGGCCAGGCAGATGTTCATGGACCTGTACATGACATCAGGGTCCGCGACGGTGAGCCGGCGGGACCTGATGCAATCTATGAAATCCTGCACGTGATTCAACGGCCGCTGTGTTCGAGCCGTGTAGTCCGAGAGAACTTTCTTGTACTCGCGCAAGAGTCCTGGCGACGAGACATCCGGTTCCGAGTAACCGTCAGCGGCCGCGACCCAGCCTTCCGGACCATCAAATCGTTCGCCACACGCGCCGTGCCAGAACTCGCATCGTTCCCACACCGAGCCGGTCACGCGGAAGAGAACCAGTCTCACGCCGTTAGAGAGACGTGTGACCATCGTCGCGTCTGGTCCCGCGTACTCGAACTCGATCGTGGACACGTTTGTCATGTCTAGTCCTGCGAGGGCTTGGGCGACTGTGTGGGCGCCCCACATCGCGACGTCTGTTGCGAAGTCGTAGAAGTGATACCATCCCGCTCCACTGACATAAGCGCTGTTGTAAGGGCGCCAGGGGGATGGGCCGAGCCATATGTCCCAGTCCAGTTCATCTTTTTGGGGTTCGGGTTCAGCAGGCAACCAGTCGTGACGCGTGCCGTCGCGCCAGCGAATGTCGGCATGGACGGTGTGAACCTGGCCGAGGCGGCCTGATCGGGCCATTTCAATGGCAAACACGTGATTCGGTTCGCTGAGCCGCTGAGCGCCGGTTTGGTAGACCCGCGCATACCGCCGGGCGGCTTCGACCACCATCCGTCCCTGCGCCATCGTGAGGCAGGCGGGCTTTTCACTATAGACATCTTTGCCAGCTCGCATCGCGAGGACGGAGGCAAGCGCGTGCCAACGGTCGCCCGTGGCGATCAACACCGCATCGACATCGGTGCGGTCGGCTAGGAGTTGGCGCATGTCGCTGTACGCGGCGCAATCGTGGTTGGCATACTTGCCGTCCACCATGTTCTTGGCGGCTTCACGCTGGCGTTTCAACACATCGCAGACCGCGACCCACTGCACATCAGGCATGTTCAACATCACACTCAGGTCGTACGAGCCGCGGCCGCCGATGCCGATTCCGCCCATCACGATGCGTTCGCTGGGTGGAACGGCTCCGTCACGTCCAAGCACGGAGGCTGGGGCAAAGAATGGCATCGCCACCGCGCCAGCTCCCATGGCTCCGGTTGCCAGAAACTGTCGCCGGCTAAGTCTGTTCTTGTCAGTGATCATAGGTAATTGCAGTATTTCGATTTCACGGATCATTCGGCTCGAAGTCGAGTCCACACAAAGCTCGCCCCCGTGGCGCGCGTGCGTTGGCGCCGTGTCGAATCTGACGCATCATGCGCATTCGAGCCGAAAGACAGTGATTTCGGGTCTGACGTTGAACCGCACTCTCAATAGATGACCGACTCCTCTGTTGATATACAAGCGGCGCCCTCCTGACAACTCGAACTCTCCGCAAGTGTAGCGACGATTCCGGACCGGAAGGATCGGGGGAGGCAGAAACGGCGGTTTGCACTGCCCTCCGTGCGTGTGGCCAGATAGAATCCAGCCCGAAAAATCCCCCCACCCGGGAAGATCGACCGTGTCTGGATTGTGGCTGAGGACGATTGCAGCCGCGCCAGGTGTGAGCGCGCGGAAGCCGGCCGCTATGTCGAACTGGCGCGCCCAAAGGTCGTCCAGGCCGACAATACTGAGTCCCCCGATATCCGCGCACTCGTTGCGCAAAACTCGAACGCTCCTCTCGGCCGCCAACGCCGCTATCCGCTGCGCCACGGACGGCTGAGACCAACGGATTCCATAATCGTGGTTGCCCAGAATTCCGAACGTGCCGCGGCGACCGAGCGGCAAGCGAGAGAGCATCCGCCGGGCGTGTTCGAACACGTCGGTTTCGTGGCTCGTGAAATCTCCAGTGTAAACGACAAAATCCGGCGACATCTCGCTGACCCGTTCGAAGTTTCGTATCAGATGGCGGTCGTCCACGCGTGGGCCAATGTGCAGATCGCTCAACTGCGCCAAACTGGAACCAGCCAAAGCGTCCGGCAAACCCGAGATGGGAAGCCTCCGCTCCACTATCTCGAGCCAATGTGGTTCAACCCGCCACGTGTAGATTCCCGCTACTGCCCCCAGACCTAATGCCCCAGCCGAGACCTTCAGAAAGCGGCGACGCGAGCTGAACTTGTCACTCAAATTGCACATTGGGAGCCACGCCGCACATTTCACATCTTCACCAGCGGATTCCTCACTGTCAGTTGCGGGAAAGCGGAGAAATCCCGGTCTGCCGACCACAATTCGCGCACTCCGTGATGCAGACACAAGGCGACGATGCGTGCGTCGTGAATGCGCGGTCCTTTCAGTTTCGCCGCCGTTGAAATCTCACGCAGCTTTTCAAGATAGCCGGGGCTTTCAGTCAATAGATGCAATGGCGGCGACGCAAGCAGCGCATCCACGAAACCCAGGGCTTCCGAGAGCGTGGACGCCGGCTTGTAGATGTCCGGATGGGTGGCGATGCCGATGAATTCGTGGACGCACGGCCACGGGATGGCCCACGGCGCGGGCTGATGCCGCAAGGAATCAATTACCCTGGCCGCCGCCCCGTGGAACGGGCTGCCTTGTTTATGCGCGTAAATGAGGAGGTTGGAATCAACGGCGATCATGCGCCGCGGCCCCTGTAGATTTCGTCGCGAATCTTCTCCCACGGAGCGTATTTGAATTCCTCAGTCAGTTTGCCAGGAACGGTAACGAGCGGGGGTAGCCTCCTGCGCTTTGACTGTTTGTCTTTCAACACCAGCCGCAGTCCCTGCTCCGTCAATGACCGGAAAGTCGTTTTTTCCTTTCGTGCGATCTGCTGGGCGCGTTCGAAGAGGTCGTCGGCGATTTCAATCGTCGTCTTCATGATATGGCAACCCATATTCCCACAGCTGGCCTTACATATCAAGCGGTGTATCCTGGCTGCATTGTGGACGAGTGCGGCGTGACGTGAATTGGAACTGCTTCAACATGGAAGTCACCTGCGCGCGCCAAGTGTCGACAGTGGCGCGCGCGGTTGACCCTGGCGACAGGCAGGGCACTTTGGGCCTTCTCCCGTTCGGACTTCTCCAGATTTGCTAGGTGCGGTCGGGGCGGCCTGAATGTGTTCGATTTTGGATTCAGGTGAAAGAGCTTGCCCTGAACACAGGACCGGGCAGAATGTCTGCCTTGTGTTTTGCTCGATGAACTTGGATCGGGGCGTAGCGTAGCCTGGCTAGCGCGCTTGTTTCGGGTACAAGAGGTCGTGAGTTCAAATCTCACCGCCCCGACCAACCTCGATCTCCTGAGCCCGACGGAGCACCCGCCCTGACCCCAGCCGTTCGGTCCGGCCCTACCAGGCATTATCGGACCACATCAAGGTGGAACGCGACCGTTGGGCGCGCCGCCCAGCAGTCCGCTCGACAACTACCGCTGGCCGCAAGAAAGTAAAACGCGCCCGCGATGCAAGTGGTGATGTTCGCCGATCACTTCACCATTATCAGGCCAATGACGCCTGCCACAGCCGCAACCGCACCGGCCAGAGACCTTGTTCCTGGCTTGTCACCCTCGATCCAGTTAGCAAACGGTATCACCACCAGCGGTGTCGTGGCGGTTATGGCCAGGACAAGACCGCTGGGCGTAGCGCGCAGCGCCCACTGATAGAAACCCACACCCAATGTCGGCCCCGCAAGACCGTTTAGCACAACCCACCACCACGCCGCCGACGTCGTTGCGTCTTGAGGTTGTGCGTCTCTGCTTCCCTGGCGGAGAGCTTCGCGTGGACCAACCTGCGATGCCTGTTCTGAATCCTCACGTCGGGCATGCCAGCCCTCATTTCCTCCTCTCAATCTTCGCCGTAGTTGAATCCAAAGAATCGGCAGCGCCACAATCAGCAATCCGCCCAGAATCCGCTGGAACGCCGCCGTGCCGCCATCCACGGAGTTCCCAGCGTCCGAGGCGACGGCATAGGCCTTCCTGCTGAGGACCGCGCCCATGGCTTGTCCGAGACCGGCCAACGCCCCGAACACAATTCCCGCTCTCCGCCGCCGCAAGTGGACTCGAGAGTGCTCTTCTGGCGCCAATGCTAATCCAACGCCAGCAAGAATCGCTGCCCCGCACAACACCTGTGATCCAGAAAGACTCGTGCCAAGCCACAGCCACTCGATCAAAGCGCCGAAGGGCGCGGCGAGACAATTGATCAACAGACTGCTCAGTCGCGCGCCCAGCCTCGGGAACGCATGAAACAGTGCTATGTCGCCCAGCCCAAATCCAACCATGCCGCTGAGGAAGAACCATGCAAAGGCGCCTCCTCCGAATCCGAGGCCGACGCTGTGTGCCCACAATCCGAGGAACACCACCGCTACGATCACACGCCCGAAATTCGCCGTGTTGGCGCCGAGCATGCATGTGGACCGGCTCGCGGCTATGACGGAGACGGAGAACAGGAGTGTAGCCAGGAATGCAGGCAACATGTGGAGTCACCCTGGGTATAACCAATACCCGACCCACCCAATCCCATCATTCAAAAGCGGCGTCACTGATCAGGCCAACTGCTTGGCGGCGCGCGCGGCAATGCGCCTTTCCTGGAGCTCCCTGCACCAACCTTTGATCTCGATCTCGTTGAATATCTTCCCAATCGTGCGGCGCAACAGGCCCTTGAGACTGGCGTTCCCAAAGCCGCGCAGGGAACGAATGGCCTCTTCCTGATAAGTGGCCAGTAGTGTCCGCGCTCGCGAGTCCGCTCCGAGCCCCACGCACAAAGTGGCGATTTGAGCCGCATCGACGCCGTGCGGCGGCCGCCGGCGCCACCAGGCATCGAGCAGGGCCTTGTTGTCACCACTGGCTCGCTCGTAAGCGATCGCCAGCAACAAGCTTGGACGGTGTGCGGCCAGGTCCTCATCCTGACCGTTCACTCCCAAGTCGGCCAGATCGTCGCGTATCTGGTAAGCGATTCCGAGCGCTTCGCTGTAGCGTCGTAGCAAAGGTGCGAGTTCCGCGTACTGGTTGTCGGCGTTTGAGGAAGGCTGCCCGGCTCCAGCCGCGGGTTGGGCGGCGCCTTCGAAAACAGAGCAGGCGCATAGTGTGCCCAGCTTCAGTGCGACTTCGAACGCGGGGGCAGTCTTGCGCCTGAAGATGTCAAGCACTTGCAGCGAGTTCAATGGCGTCGGCGTGCGTCCCCAGCTCAGCTCCGTGCCCTGGCCTTGACAAAGCTGGCGCTGGCCTTCGGCGGCGATTCTGAGCATTTGGCTCTTCTGCTGAAGCGGGAGATCGCAAGTTGCCAACAGCCGGTAGCCTTCACCGATAAGCAGGTCCCCGGCGTTCAATGCCACTGGCACGCCGTGTTCGAGATGCACGGTTTTCTCGCCGTAGCGCTCGTTGTCATCGTCCTCGATGTCATCGTGAATGAGGGACGCTTTGTGAAAGCACTCGATCGCGACAGCGACCTGGCGCACGTGGTCTGGAATCGATGCCCCAGGGTCCGCGCGCAATGCCTGAAACGCGGCCGCGGCCAAGAACGGGCGCCAGCGTTTGCCGGCCTTTGCGAGCCAATCGCGCGCGATTCTTTCCGGGTCAGACTCGACCGATCCGAGCAACTCATCGAGCGACTCAAGCGCAAACCAGCATTCGACATTGTGGCGCAGACCGCCCAAGTCAAGGCGCCGCGTCTGGTCCGCGCTGCTCAGGTGGATGTAGTCCCACACCCAGTCCATGTCCACGGTCGTGTCGCGGCAATCGTCTTGAAGCAATGGCACCGCCGCGCCGGGTATGGCCGCCGCCTCCATGTATGGAAAGGCCTTTCCCAGCACATCGAGACAACTCACACCCACGATGGCGTCGATCCGTCCGGTCTGGACAAGTGACATGACGATCTGCGAACCTTCGGCCACCAGCACCGCGTACCCGAGCTGTTCGGCTTCCGCTTGCAAGTCCTGGATTGTGCACAAGCCGCATTGCCGACAGAGCAAACCGAATTCGTCGAACTGACCCTGGCATTTGCTTTCCACCCGCAGGCACTTGGGCAGAAGCAAAAGCCTCCTCTGATAAGGCACCGTGGCAAGCGTCTCGCGCCACATTTCGTTGTTCAGAAGCACCGCAACGTAGTCGCGCCATGAATGGTCGCCACCCTTCCACTCGAGCATCACCGACGCGTGGTGGGTCAGTTCATCCAGCGGCAGAGGCGGGACGGGATTGAACTCAGCGACGTATTGACGGGCTGCCATCAGCATGCGCGTGCGCTCGGCGGCAGTGGGCGGGATTCCGGCCGCAACGGGTCTGTGCCGCTGTTGCACGACGTGCCGAGGGATGCTCGTGCTGGGGCTGCCCGTCATCATGTAGAACTAGTTTGCATTCGAACTCCGCTTCACTTGCCCCGCAACTCGGTGTTGCTCGATGGCGAACCCGTCGTCACCGCCGATCCAGTCGGCGCCGTACCAGAACCTGCCGTGGCGGAGCCGAGATTGCCATAAACGTCGAAGTCGTGGAACCACCGCTTCTTAACCATGTAGTAGAGCCAGTGCTGTTCCGGAATCTCCTGTCCGGCCAGCCACTGACTTGGCCGCTGGCGCATGGCTTCAAGTTCGGTCATGGCGGTGCCACGGGATGTTGTGTCCCGCGCTCGGTGCCTGAGCACCAGTTCCTTAACTAAGTCCGGTCGCTCAAGAAGAATGCAGCCGCGCGTGTGCCGGGCGGCCGTCTCGCGGAAGTCGCGAAGAAACGTTGAGCCCCGGATTGCCTCGCGCACACCCCGCGAGTCGCGCACGTTCTCAACGGCAAACTGAATGACCGGACACGGCTCGATGTCGCCGCCTGGGCCGACGTGATGGCTGATCCCGGTGGTCATGGGACACAACGCCATGCCATTGTGGTCGAAATAGGAGTCCACGATGGCAATAGGCATTTTCCTGCGCATCTCAACCACGAACCGCCGCACCCGCAACTGCTGATCAGGCCGGAGAGCAAGGTCGTGCGAGGGATTCGGACCTGCTGGTCGGTAGACATAGTACCAGACGTAGTGAACGCCACGTTTTATGAGCTCTTCGAGCCAGTGCTCGCTCAGGAGATCGTATAGGTTCGACTGGCAGATGCTGGTCGCGACGCCAGTAAGCAGCCGTGCGCGCACGCAATTCTCGAGACCACGCATTGACCGCTGGAACACGTCACGGCCGCCGCGCCTCTGGTCGCTGACCAGTTCGCGGCCCTCGATGCTGACAATCGGCGTGGCATTGGCGGATTGCCGCAGCCGAGCCGCCACGCTCTCGGTTATGAACTGGCCGTTAGTGAACACCTGGAAATAACAGTCAGGATGAGCTTCAAGCACATCGAACAAACCGGGATGCATGAACGGCTCGCCTCCAAGCAGGCCGAAGAAGGAATTGCCCATGCCTTTCGCCTCGCGGATGAGCCGGTTGATGTCCTCCGCGTCCATCCGGCGCTCGGCTCCGCCCACGTCAACCCAGCACCCGCTGCAACGAAGGTTGCAGCGGCTTGTGATCGACAGGTGCAGAAACGCCGGGAAATACTCACCCCGGTCAAGGCGACGTCGGAAACTGCGCACGGACCGCCCACCTTTCACGCCGAAGTTCCAGCCGAATTTCCAAAGACACCGCGAATCGACGGTGCGCACAACACGGCTGAAAAGACTCAAAAGCATGCCGGTTTCTTGTCTCCTAGGCCGTCATGCACACCAATCCCCGCGCACCAACTTTGGATGGACTCCCAACGATCAAGTTACACATGGTCACAGTCTAAACCCGGTCTCCCACCTGGCAAACTGTAAAACGGCTCAAGACAGGTTGTGGAGTCTCCTGTAAACACCACAGTGCTTCAGCAGTTCTTCGTGCGTGCCCGTCCCAACAACGCTCCCATCCTCCACCACCACGATCATGTCCGCATGCTGAATCGTTGAGAGTCTGTGAGCAATGCAGACAGTCGTGCGATTCCGCATCAGTTCGTCCAGGGCGGCTTGCACGGCCCGCTCGCTTTCGGTGTCAAGCGCGCTGGTCGCTTCGTCCAAAACCAGGATGGGCGCCGATTTCAGGACCGCGCGGGCGATGGCAATTCGCTGCCGCTCGCCGCCGGACAACGCGAGACCGCGCTCGCCAATCACCGCTCCGTACCCGCCCTGCTTCGCCACGATGAATTCGTGCGCGTGCGCGTGACGTGCGGCGGCCTCAATTTCAGAGTCGGTCGCGCCGGGTCGTCCAGTCTCTATGTTCCGCCGAATGGTATCGTTGAATAGTATGGTTTCCTGGGTGACCACCGCGATCTGCTTTCGAAGATCTTCAGTCGCCACATCGCGCAAGTCGACGCCACCGATCCTAACGGCGCCCCTTTGTGGGTCATAGAAGCGCAACAGCAAATTGGCGAGTGAGCTCTTGCCCGACCCGCTGGCGCCGACCAACGCGACCAACTGGCCCGCTGGTAGGCGCAGACAGATGTCACGCAGTACCGGCTTCTCCTCGTAGCAAAACTCCACATGGTCAAACTCGATGTCTGCACCCGCCGCCCGCAATCGCACGGGATTTGCCGGTTCAGCCAGCGTGCTTCGCATAGCCAGTAGCTCGAATACGCGCTCGCTCGCCGCGCGCGCTTGTTCGAGGTGGTTGTGCAAACGAGTAAGGTTTTTAAGCGGCCTGTACATCGAGAAGATCGCCAGAACTACCGCCAGAAAACCCGCCGAGTCCGGCCGCCCCGCGCGTCCGAGCCCAAGATAGAGCAGCACGAGAGCCACGCTGACCGCTCCGACGAATTCGAGCAGCGGCCCCGGCGTCTCCGCCGAACGAACGATCCTCATGTACTGGCTCACGAACTTGCGGGCGGTGGCGAGGAACTGCTCGTTCAGTCGGCGTTCGAGGTTGTATGCCTTGACGATCCGATGGCCCGCGAACGAATCGCTCATCAGACTGCTCAGTTCAGCCGCGTGTGCCTGCATTGCGCGGCTCGAACGGCGGACTCTGCGTCCATAGATTGCCACCGGAACCATGAAGACTGGTAACACCACCATCGACATCAGTGTTATGTGCGGCTGCTGCCACAGCAGATATGCCATCAGGCTCAGCACCGTCACAGGGTCCTTCACAATCACCGCTGTCGACTGGCTCAAGACGGTCTGGAGCGCCGCGGTGTCGTTCATCACCCTCGATATGAGCTCGCCGGTTGTTGTCCGATTGAAGAAACGCGAGCACAGACTCAGCAAGTGCGAAAACAAACGCACCCGTAGGTCCGTGACAGTGCGGACCGCGGCCCACTGGAGGAAATAAGCGTTCAGGTAGCCGAACAATCCTCGCAAGAGCATCACGGCCGGAATCGTCCCCAACAGGGCGGCAACTGCCCATGGATGGCCGCGCACGCCCGCCGCGAGAGCTTGTTCAGCCGCCAACAGCCACTCCCGCAGCCAAGCCGGCGCCCAGCCCAACTGGTTCACGAGCGGACTAGCTTGCGCCGACGGGAACACCAGCCCGTACACGAACGTGATGTTGGCGATCATCAGCGGCTCGACCAGACCCGCGAGCACGCCCGCTAACGCCCCCAACATCAATCGCGTTTTGTAGGGGCGAGCCAGCCCCCATACCTCGGTCAGGAACGCCCACATCAATGTCCCCGACTATGCGTTCCGCCAAAGGCCACAGTCAATAGCGTCCTACTCACACTAATCCGCGCGCAATCTCACCACGAAGCTCAAGAAGTCCACAGCGCCGCGCTACCGCAAATGGACGCGAGTGTACGCGAATCGCATGGAGTTCGAGGGGGTCTGCCCGAGGATTGGAGCGCCACCATCTGGTGAGTCCAGGGGCATCCCGCGGTTCCGCTGCAAGCCGTTTGCCCCATTCGCGCTTATTGGCGTTTATTAGCGACCGAATTGAAGAGACACTGATTCGGGCTGTCAGCCTAGATATGCGCCAGGGGAATCATACGCAACCCCACAGCACGGCATGATGACAAAGTCAGGAACCGACCCCTCCTCTTAGTTTCCTTTCCAGTGTCTCGCCCACGACCGTTGGATTGGCTCTGCCGCGGCTGAGTTTCATGACCTGGCCTTTAAGAAAGTTCAGAGCGGCCAACTTGCCGGTTCTGAAGTCGGCCGCCGGACCAGGGTGCGCCGCGATTACCTCATCGCACAAGCTCTCGATGGCAGCGGCGTCGCTCAACTGAAGAAGTCCCTTGCGGCCCACGATTGTGCCCGGCGCCTCCCCCGTGTCGAACATGTCGCCAAATACTTCCTGGGCAGTACGACTGTTGATCTGCCCGCGGTCAACCAAGACGACTAGCTCGGCGATTGCCTCTGGTTTGAATCGCAGGTCGTTCAGACAAGTGCCGGATTCGTCCATCCTCGCTCGCAGATTGTTGATCACCCAATTGGCCACGCCCTTTGGGTTCGGCGTCGATCGGGCGATCCGCTCGAAATAATCGCCCAGCGGCACATCGTCCACGAACGTCTGCGCGTCGGTGGCAGGCAGTCGATAATCGCGCATGAACCGTTGTTTGCGAGCCAGAGGCAGTTCAACGACGCGCTGGCGCACGGCGGCGAGCCAGTCGTCGCCAGGCACTAGCGCCATCAGGTCCGGGTCTGGGAAATAGCGGTAGTCGTGCGCGTACTCTTTGGTGCGCATCTCCTCCGTGATGTTCGCAACGTCATCCCATCTGCGTGTGGACTGGTTGAGCTTGCCGCCCTGCCGGAGAACCGATATCTGGCGTTGTATCTCGTACTCGAGGGCCTTGCGAACACCGGAGAAACTGTTCATGTTCTTGATCTCGATCTTGGCACCGAGCGCCGGCGCGCCCTTGGCTCGCACGCTCACATTCACATCGCAGCGCACCATCCCTTTTTCCATGTCGCAATCACTGATGCCGCCAAAAACGAGAATATCTTTGAGCGCGGTCAGGTAAGCATAGGCCATGTCCGAGCTTGTGATCTCCGGCTCGGACACGATTTCAAGGAGCGGCACACCGGCTCGGTTAAAATCCAGGCCGCTTGCGTGCTCGAAATGGGAGCTCTTGCCAACGTCCTCCTCGAGATGAACGCGCGTCACATTCACGCGCCTGAGTTCCTCCGCGAATTCGAATTCGACCCACCCCTGGACCGCCGAGGGCTGGTCGTATTGCGTGATCTGGTAGTTCTTGGGCATGTCCGGATAGAAATAGTTCTTCCGGTCGAACTTTGCCTGCCTCGGGATGTCGCATTGGAGGAGGAGACCGGCCAGCACCGTCAGGCGCAGAGCCTCCTCGTTCGCCACGGGCAGAACGCCGGGGAAACCGAGACACACCGGGCAGACATTAGTGTTCGGTGGCGCGCCGAACTCGTTGGCGCACCCGCACCACATCTTGGACCGCGTCTTGAGCTGGACGTGGGTCTCCAGTCCGATCACTGCTTCGTAATCGCCATCCGTGCTCATCCAAGTCGAGCCTACCTAGCCGCCGCGACCGCGGCAAGCGACGCGCGCGACAAATCATCCCGACTGCGCCTATTTCTCCACACCGACCTTGAATACAGTCGTACTGGAGTATGTCAGGCTTGGACGCAACAGCACCGGCGGGAAATGAGGCTTGTTGATTGAGTCTGGATAGTGTTGCGTCTCCAGACAGAAACCGGCGTGGCGCGGGTACCTGACTCCTCCGGTTCCGACTATCGATCCGTCCATCCCGTTCGCCGTGTAGAGCTGGATTCCTGGCTCGGTCGTTATCACTTCGAGTACCCGGCCTGACTTAGGTTCTCTCGCGCGCGCGGCCAAGGCGAGCGATTGTCCACCGCCACGCAAAACGAAATTGTGGTCGTAGCCTGGCGGGACCAAGCCGGTTTGCTGGGCTCGCGCCCCTACGAGTGTGGGTGTGGTGAAGTCCAGCGAGGTGCCGCGCACAGCTCGGATTTCGCCTGTTGGAATCAGGCCTTCGTCAGTGGGCGTATAGAAATCAGCGGCTATCATCAGCTCATGGCCGAGCACGTCGTCCTGGCCGGCGAGGTTGAAGTAGCTGTGGTTTGTCAGATTGACAGGTGTTGGCTTGTCGGTTGTGGCGGTGTAGTCGATTCTCAGCTCGTTTTGGTCGGTGAGGGAGTACCGAACCGTAACGCGGAGGTTGCCCGGGTAACCTCCCTCGCCGTCGGGGCTTGTGTACTCGAATTCGACGGCCACCTCAGTTGCGGTGGCCGGCAGCGGCTTTGACTTCCAGAGCTTCTTGTCGAAACCTTTGAGCCCGCCGTGGAGATGGTTCGGGCCATTGTTCTTTGCTACGGTGTATTGGCGGCCGTCTATGGTGAACTTGGCGCCTCCGATGCGGTTGGCGACGCGCCCGGCGATCGCGCCAAAAAAAGGATGACCTTTGAGGTAGCGATCGAGATTGTCAAAACCCAACACGACATTCCCCGGCTTCCCGTCGCGGTCCGGAGCGTGCAATTCAGTGACAATCAAGCCGTACTCGATGATCTTCACTGTCACGCCACTGGGGTTTCGTAACGTGTAGAGCTTTACGGGCCTGCCGTCCGAGAGTTTTCCGAAGATGGATGAGTCGAGTTTCATTTGGTTTGTCTCCTCGATTGCGGTTGTCGCCGAATATGATGGCTCTGAAGCCGCGTACGCGGACGTCGCAGTAAGTCCGGCGCTCAGCAAAACGCCTGCCCAGAGTTGTCTTCTCATAGGATTCCGGCGGATCGAGAACGGAGTGACTCTGACAAAGCCGCCGGCGGAAAGCAACTTCTGGCAAACAGACCTTGTCGAGGCTCTCAGAACTCCGCGTTTCCGGGTGTGCGCGCGAAAGGAATCACGTCCCGGATGTTCGCCACGCCGGTCAGAAACATCAACAGGCGCTCGAATCCCAGACCGAACCCGGCATGGGGCACGGAGCCGAATCGGCGCAGATCGACGTACCACCAGTAATCGTCCGGGTTGAGTTTGTGGAATCGCATGTTCTCGATCAACACATCGAGTCGGTCTTCGCGCTGAGAACCGCCAATCACTTCGCCGATGCCCGGCACAAGCACGTCCATGGCGCGCACGGTCTGTCGGTCGTCGTTCACGCGCATGTAGAAAGGCTTGATCTCGCGCGGGTAGTTGTAAACGGTCACAGGCGACTTAAAGTGTTCCTCGGTCAGAAAACGTTCGTGCTCGGACTGGAGATTCAAGCCATGCTGGACCGGGTACTCGAAGTTGCGGCCCGATTTCGAGAGAATCTCAACGGCTTCGGCGTACTGAATGCGCTGAAACGGCCGATCGACGACGAACCGAAGGCGATCGAGAACCTGTTTGTCAACAAACCGGCTGAACAAAGTGAGGTCCTCGGCGCAGTGTTCGAGCGTGTACCGTGCCATCGCTTTGATGAATTCTTCACCGAGGTCCATGTCGCCCGCCAGGTCGCAGAACGCCATCTCAGGCTCGATCATCCAGAACTCCGCGGCGTGCCTGGCCGTGTTCGAATTCTCCGCCCGAAATGTCGGACCAAACGTGTAGACGTTCGAAAGTGCGCACGCGAACGCCTCGGCTTCAAGCTGACCGCTGACAGTCAAGTAAGCGCGTCTGCCGAAGAAATCCGCTTCGGGTTTCTGGTCAATGTCGCCTTTCAATGCTGTCACCCGGAACATCTCGCCCGCGCCCTCGCAGTCGCTCACGGAGATGATGGGAGTGTGCACGTAAACGAAATCGCGTTCCTGATAGAACCGATGCACCGCCCAGGCGAGTCGACTCCGCGTCCTGAACACGGCGCCAAATAGATTCGACCGCGGACGCAGGTGGGCAATCGTTCGCAGGAACTCGAGGCTGTGCCCTTTCTTTTGCAGCGGATAACTGGCGTCGGCGGGCCCCACCAGTTCGATCCGGGTTGCATTCACTTCCCATTTCTGGCCGGTGCCGGGAGATGGTGCCAGACGCCCCTCGACCACAACGGACGCGCCGGTGACAACGCG
>JAXDCU010000632.1:0-3521 GCA_034677645.1 Verrucomicrobiia bacterium | reverse complement strand
AGCGTTTCGAGCGGCGACAAGACCGCCTTGAGGCGCCAGGACTGTCCGGGCGGGGAATGTGAAGTCAATGCCGCGAGTGAAGCGCCAGCCGGTCAGATCGATCTCTTGCTGCGTTGCATTGTGGAGTTCGACGTACTGGTCATCGTCCTGGCCTGAGATCGGATTGTACATTATCTCGTTGATCACGATCGCGGAGGGGGATGCGGCCGCGTTGTTCGTACCGGGCGTGGGCTCCGACAACCGGTCGAATCGTGGGCTGCCGTCTGGGATACGCCCAGAAGCCACCCCATCTATCTGCGGCCCGAAAGCCACTGCGTCAATAACGCGCGTTTGGGCTGGGTTCACTAGAAGAACGCGTTCGCCAGCGGAACTCAGCGCGAATCCGAGAGACGTCTCGGTATACCTTGCGAAGCCGCCAGGCGGCAGCATATGGCCGTCAGGGATTTGAAACTTGTTCGTCGCGACATCGTCGCTAAGCCAACAGCCGGAAAGGTTTTTTGGTTCCTTGCTGGAATTATACAACTCAACCCAGTCTTCGAGCGGAGGTTGAGTGTTGGCGAGGTACTCGTTGATTACCACGCCGTCCAGCGGGTAGACGCCAATGGGATTCCAGCGGCCCGGCGAGCCGCCGATCTCGTCGCTCGCCGCCCAGGCGCGCGGATCGTTCTCGCCGTACGATGGGCGAGCCAGGACCAGCGAATGCCCCGCCCCAGCCGCCGACACTGGCCACGGCCAATCGCTCTCATAGTGTGCCTCGATGAGTACCGCGCCAGCGCGGTTGCGCAACTGGAGCGTCCCTTCATCGTTGGGCAGGCCACTGGTCGCGGCCCCGGACCACGGTCCCAGGACATCGGCAACGCCATAGATAGCATTGATGTCCGCCGGCGCTCGCGCAACCACCAGGAAACCGCCGCCCGGCAGAATCGTCCCGTCCGGAAAAACATGGTCAATCGCGCCAGACAGCCGATAACCGCTCAGGTCCTCAGGTTCACCTCGTGTATTACAGACCTCGACATATTCCAACTTGGCATTGCTGACGCCGCGGAACACTGCTGGCGGACGATACATGATCTCGGAGATGACGAGCGCCGTTTTTCGACTGCACGGCGCGAGCGGTTCAACACACGGCATCCCCGTGAGTGCCGCGCCAGATGGGACGTCCGATAATTCCCTGAATCCAGCCGTCGCCGCCTCAGAAAGGCTGCGACTCGCCACCGCAAATCCGAAATAAACCGACGCCGACAGCGACAGACTCGCCGTGCCCAATCGCGTCCAGCTCACGCCATCGAAGCTCGCATACCCTGTGAACTGGTTGCCCACCCGCTGGAGCCGAAGCCATGTGCCGGGGCAATTGACAGGGAACGAACCACTGACAACCGCCATGCCGTCCGCGAGCGCTCGCGCTTTGAAGAAACACCCGCTGATCGTTGGCGTGGCCATCACACTGGCAAAAGCAGCCCCAGCCTCGAGACTCGCGCGCACCATCAAACCGCCTTCAGCCCAGGGATCGGAAAGGGAAACGTACGCCACTCTAACCCGCACATCGAAGTCGCCGTCGCGCATTGCGTAACTGAACTGGAACTGGTCCTTTGTCCCACCGATGGCCAAACCGCCGCCGATCACGTCTATCCCGCCCGCTACGGCCTTCGCGCTGCCCGGAACTGAAGGCTCGCCAATATCCTCAGATGTGTAGCCCAACGCAACAAACGTCGCTTCGCTGCCTGGAACGATTTGGTTGGCTGCCGCCGCCGTGTCAGTCACACCGTCGACAGTGACCCTGTAAATGCCATTCTTGACCAACGCGCCCGCGTCCAGCACGACTCGGCGTCCTGTCAAGTCAATGGTCGAGCCGACTATTGCCACCGCGCCGCTGGGCCCCGTCAGCGTGTAGTGCGCCAAGTTCGTCGCCGTGACAGGCGCGAGCCGCTCGGAGAATTCGAGTTGCACTTGACCGAGCCAGGTGGCCCGCGCGCCGACCAGCACCGGAGGTTTCAAGTCCTCCAAAACTTTCAGGACGGCCACGCTGCTAGTCGCGCTGTGTGTCACGTTGGAAACGACATTCGCCGCCACGACATGAAAGCCTGCCCCGTCGTCGGCCAGGGTTGCGGAGCCCAGGGTCCAAGTGGCGTTGGTGGCGTCTGGAATCTTCACGTCGTCACGATACCACTCAAAAGCGGGCGGGGGATTGCCCTTAGCGGTCACCTCAAACGTCGCGGGAGAAAGCTCATCGACAGTCTGATTGTGGGGTGGCTCGACAATAGCGACTGGGACCTGCGCACAGGCTTGTGGCGCCACGAACGTGACTGGCAGACCGGCAGCCTTGATGAGCACATAATCGACGTCAAACTCAGACACGCCGTCTGAGCTCCCAGCCGTGATCCCCCCCAGACCCGCCCGCGCGCTCAAGGACGATGTGTAGTCCCAGGTCAATTGCCAATGCGCCGGCTCCGGGGCGCTGCCGTCCGCCGGCCACACCTTGGCAAACACATCGCTGAAGCCGTCTCCAAACGCCGCATCCGGTTCGTGTCGGAGCCGCACCCAGTACCAGACGTTGTTTTGCCAAACGAACTCCTGGTCTGGTCCCCACGCCCGAAAGTCATCCAGCATCGAGAGATGCCTGCCCGCCCCGATGTCGCGGAAGTGATAATTGATGCCCTGGCTCGTCGAACTGTTCACAGCCAGCCCAGCGCCGCCGCGACACGCGTCGCCCGTGCCGAAATCCCTGACGCGAATGCGCGCAAGGACTTCCTGAACGGATGCGTCGTAGCCCGTTTGCCCACAGAGTAAATGGTTGGGGTCGCCCGACGCGGACGACACGACCAAGAGACCGTCGCGCACGGAGTAAACGTCAGCTCCGCTGATCAGCCAGACTGGGTCGAGTGTCGCGCCGTCGAAATCGTCCTGGTACCCCTGTACGGCTGTTCCTACGTCAACCGGCCAGTGCGGCTGGGCGATCGAGTCCGGAGCCACCGCCACTGCAAGCACGACGAGAGTCCCCGCGCAACGTGCCAGGAATGCCGCAACTCGTCTCTGTTCCGACGTCAGCCGCCACATGGCGGTCGCCAGCCTAGCGCGAACTGGCACTGCGAGGAAAGTGACACTTTCACCGTAGCCGGCCACTCCCGGCAGATCACGGTGAACACTCCCCATGAACCGTGCCTCGGAAAGCGGCGCTGAAGCGCACGCACTCCAAACGCTGGCGCGATTTGGTGCTCGCAGCGTCCAACACCGCGAAGCGCCTGGAGTGCGCCGATTCATCGGCGCTTTTGGCCGGGTGGACACCGACTCACGACGCCGGCCGCAGATCGGTTCATGGGCCCAATGCGTTCTAACAAAGAAACTCCCCTTTCCATGAACCGTGCCTTACCGCGTAAACGCGGGACTCTGGCACGCCGCCGCTCTGCATGGTCCGCGGCATTGTCCGGCTCGCGACCGGTCAGAGTCCCGCCTTCAGGCAGCTTCGTTGTGGACCAGACCGCAAGGTTCGTGGGCCAAATGCGTTCTGAGAGAGAGACGCCGCT
>JAXDCU010000631.1:0-4624 GCA_034677645.1 Verrucomicrobiia bacterium | reverse complement strand
CAACCTCTTCTTTCGATACCCCGCCCTGAACAAGCGCCGCACGCCGCCGCTGGACACAACCGCCGAGCAGGAAGCGCACATTTCCACCGCACAAGCGATTGAGGCCGCCGCGCACCAATCCGGATCGCCTTATGTCCTGCCAAAACGGTTCGAAATCACAATGACTCTGACCGTCAAGTCAAACGCGGTCCCGCCTGGCCAGACAATTCGCGCATGGCTCCCAGTCCCGCGCCGATACCCGTTCCAGGACGACTTCGTGCTCCTCGCCAGTTCCTCGCCAGTCATCCGCACGGCTCCGCCCGACAGCCACATCCGGTCCACTTATCTCGAACAGCCCGCCGATCACAACGGCGCCTCAGTCTTCTGGATTCGCTATGCCTACACGACGCGCGGAGTCTACTTCGATCGCCACGCCGCCAACATCACGACACGCTGGTCCTCCCCCAGCGAGCCTGAACTGCGTCCGTTCGTGCGCCAAGCCCCGCATGTTGTGTTTACGGATGACATTAAGCGTCTTTCACGCCGGGCGGCCGGTGGCGAGACCAGCCCCCTGCGCCGCGCCAGACGCTTCTACGACTGGATTTCAGAGAACATCCAGTACAGCTACGCGCCTGAGTACTCAACCATCCCGAACCTCTCCGAGTTCTGCCTCTCCCGCAGCTATGGCGACTGCGGAATGGAAGCGCTCCTCTTCATCACGCTGTGCCGGCTCAACGACGTTCCCGCTCGCTGGCAGTCGGGCTGGGCCCTTTCCCCAGGACGCCAGAACATACACGACTGGTGCGAGATTCACGTGCCATCCGTCGGCTGGATGCCGGTCGATCCTTACATGGGCATCTACGCCGCTCAGTACGCGCCGGCACTCCACAAGGACCAGCGCCGCGCGTTGCGGGACTTCTACTTCGGCGGCCTCTCGCAGTACCGGCTCATTGCCAACGCCGACCATTGTCAGGAGCTGACACCGGCAAAGACTTCACACCGTTCTGACAACGTGGATTTCCAGCGCGGCGAACTCGAGTCGGGCGGACGTAACCTCTACTACGACCAGTTCCGTTACGAACTCGCCTGGAAAGAAGTCAGTCTGGTCCAGTGACACGCTGCCCTCGCCCACGGCAAATGAGCGACGCCAATATCGATGCATCATTCAGAATCCGAGCCTGTGGCCCGGAAGATCAACCTGGCGCTTATGAGGTCTGCCTCAAGACGGGCGATTCCGGGGCGGACGGCACGGCAATGTACCGCGACGACCCGCTTGCGCTGGGCAACATCTATGTCGGTCCATACATCTACTTCGAGCCCGGGCTTGCTTTTGTTCTTGAGGACCGGGGCGGAGTGTGCGGCTACGTGCTTGGAGCATTAGATTCCGAGCGATTCTACAAACGCGTGATCGACGAATGGCTGCCACCGCTCCAGGCCCGTCACCTCGAGCCAACCGGCGATCCGCGAACTTGGACACCGACCCAACAGCTCTACTACGAATACCATCACCCGCGGTTCTACTACCCGGAGAGCTTTCAGTCGTATCCGTCCCACATGCACATCGATCTCGAGCCGCGCGCTCAGGGCCAAGGCCACGGACGTCGCATGGTCCAGCACTTGCTTGCCAAGCTCGTGGAACTTGGTTCGCCGGGCGTGCATCTGTGCATGAGCGCCATCAACGGCAGAGCCTACCGATTCTACAGGAACCTGCATTTCGAGGAGCTTGTCCGGATGGACACCGATCCGCCCGGAGTCATCTACATGGGACGCCGGCTCACTTGAGACTCGAGCGGGCCGTCCACACGGCGCTGGGCAAGGGCGATCGGTTCACCGAACCTCATCGGACAAACGACCAGGCTCGCGCGCGTTTTGCCCCGCCTTCTTGAACTGGGAGTCGCCCAGGTCATTCCGGCAGTGCTCGGCCATGGCTTCAAGGCGTTGAAGAACATCAGGATGTTGCGCCGCGAGGTCAGCCGTTTCGCCGATGTCCTTCGCGAGATTGAAGAGCGCCAGTCCAGTATGCCTATCCGGTTCGGATAACACCCTGTCATGAGCGCGGCGCGCGAAGCTGAACAAACCGCCTGGGCCACGTAGAAACTTGTGAACCGCATGCCCTCCCGCGCCAGCTTGTCCAGGTTCGGCGTCCGGATGCCTTTCCCCCCGAAACAGCCAACGTCCGCATAACCGAGATCGTCAGTGAAGATTATTACGAAGTTCGGCCGCGTTGAGCCGGCTCCCCCAGACGGGGACAAGCCGCCAACGACCAGTGCCAACAATGTCAATCGTCGCCAACAGTCTCTGGCTGGGTGTCTGATTGTCATAGCGGATTGAGTTGTGCTCATGGAATTGGTGGCAGGGCGACGCGCTCTCGGAGCCGGACTGGGTATGAGCCAAAGGTCATTAGCGGATCGTTGGCAGCCTCGTGCAACCGTGAACCGATGCGATCTATCTGAAGCATCGCGAACGAGCGATCGCGATCCGCCACAGATTAGAAGCCATGACTCCAGCGCCTATCAGCCAAGACCGTGATCGTCAGATCGCGCGCTCGATTTCACCAAGTCTCTGTATGTGGCCAGCGCAAGCAGTGGCCATGCGTTGCGGTACATGTCGTACTTCAAGTAGAAGACCTTCGGAAAACCTGTGCCGGTGGTTTCATCTTCAGTCCATGAACCGTCCGGATTCTGGGTGCGGACCAGGTATTCGACGCCGTGGACAAGACTGTCGCGGGTTGGGTCTCCAAACGCGCACAATCCCATCAATGCCCATGCTGTCTGAGAGGCCGTACTGGGGCCACGCCCTTTGAATACGGGGTCTTCGTATGTATCGCACCGTTCGCCCCAGCCTCCGTCTTCGTGCTGTACGCTTTCGAGCCAGTCTCGGGCTAGGACCAGCCACGGCTCCTGCATGTTCACTCCGAGCGTGCGCAGGCCGCGAAGAACTTGCCACGTGCCGTAAATGTAGTTCACGCCCCAGCGCCCAAACCAAGAGCCGTCTGATTCCTGTTGATTGCGCAGGTATTGCAGAGCTTTTTGCACCTGGGGACTATCGAGAGGAAACCGCTCGTGTCCCAGCACCTCCAAGATACGCGCCGTGATGTCCGCACATTCGGGGTCCAGCATGGCGTTGTGGTCCGCAAACGGCACCTTGGTCAAAACGTTCTTCGTGCAATCCTTGTCGAATGCGGCCCAGCCGCCGTCCCGACACTGGAAGGTGAGCATCCAATTCAAGCCGCGGCGGTAGGCGGCATCGCGACTCCGCGGATCGCGGGCACGCACCAGCCGCAATGCCAGAAGCACCATGGCAGTGTCATCGATGTCCGGATTCCACTTGTTCTGGAACTCGAACACCCAGCCGCTCGGCTCGACGGTCGTCGGGTTCTTGTGATGCCAGTCGCCTTGAAAACGGATTTCCTTGCCCAACAGCCATTCCGCGGCCTGCTGGAGCCGCGGATCGTCCGCAGGCACTCCAGCCGCACGCAACGCAATCGTCACAATTGCCGTGTCCCACACAGGAGAAAGACATGGTTCAATGCGGACTGTTGTGTCGGTCTCGTGTTGGAGGTTCTTGAGTCTCTGTTCCGCCCGCTTCACCTGCGGATGGTCGTCCGAGTACCCCAATGCCTTCAGCGCGATGAGAGAGTTCAGCATCGCGGGGAAGATCGCCGCCAAGCCGTCCGAATCCTCGAATCTGGCGAGCATCCATTCCTCGCATTTCTTCAGAGCGCGCCGTCGGAACGGATGGATGCCAGCCTGCGCCCAGAGCTCGGCGAACTTGTGGAGTCTGTCGAGCCAAATGAAGAAATTGCGAGTAGTCAGTATCCGCGGATCGCGCGGGAACCGCAGGTCGCGATCGTGGTAGCCTTCGGGATAGAGTTCATCGAGTGTGATGTGATTGTCCAGGGGGCGGGTTGGTTTGAAATGGTTGATGATGGCCAAAGGCACGAGCATGGCCCGTGACCAGTTGCTCATCTCCCAGAAATTGACATGAAACCATTTTCCAAGCAGCAGCACTTCGCATGGGATGGTTGGCACGTATTTCCAGGGGAACAAACCCAGGAGCGCCAGGTAAAGCTTCGAATATGTGTTAAGCCGTGGCACGCCGCCCAGGCTCAATGCCACCGACCTGGCCTTCAACAGGCGCGGGTCAGTCACTGGCACACCAGCGAGCTTTAATGCCAGATACGCCTTGATCGTGGCGTTCACTTCCGGTGGACCTCCTTGGTAGATGTTCCAACCACCATCAGGCAATTGCAACGAAAGCAGGTGACGGACAGCCTTTCGCTCCCACTCCAAATCCACACGTCGATTCCAGTGGTGATAGGCGATTGTGTCCGCCACCAACGTGCCATCGACTATCAGTTCCCCAACCCAGTAGCCGTCCGGTTTTTGTAGGCCAAGAAGGTGTTGCTGCGACTTCCGAATCGCTGCTTCACAACCCGCGATCAAATCCAAATCCGCGCCCAAGCCAGCGGCGACACTCGCCACAGCCTGGGTTGCCAGATTCGTCCTCATCGTTTTGTCCATAATGGCTTCGCGGCAAATAGCCTGTAAAGCACTTTGAGGAATCGCCTCATCGAATAAGGGGCAAGTCTCACTTACTAGCTGGCAGACGCTAGTGTAGTGTCTCCCAATTGGCTGGTGTTTCG
>JAXDCU010000630.1:0-5721 GCA_034677645.1 Verrucomicrobiia bacterium | reverse complement strand
TGGCGCAAGATGGTCGATTCAAACTAACCATAAACAGCCAACACCGCCGAGAAAGCCGAGGTTCCGGCAATCACTGTCCGTTCCGTTCCGGCGTCAGGGGTCCAAACCACTCGCTTACTAATGAGTTGCCTGATCTGTGGTCAGAGCGTGAGTCGCCCCGTCGTTAGTGCGCCGGACTTCGAGTATCGCTGCCGTGAGGGCGAGTGGACCCTGGTTGAGTGCAGGGGCTGTGGGCATGTTTATATCGACCCATTGCCAGAATCTGAGCAAGTGGCCGCTCTCTATCCGCGCTGGTACTACACGGTCAATCCGCGTTCTCCCATCTACATGGAAGGGGCGGTGGTGGAAGCCAAGATGACCAAGGACGCCGAAGCATTGCGCCGGCGACTCGGTTCGCGCTCGATCCGGTCGGTGCTGGACGTGGGTGGCGGCAACTTGACCCGACTGGTCAAGTTGCGCGAAGTGTTCCAACGGGGCGTGGAGACACGAGTTGAAGCGGCATGTCTGGATTTGCAGTTCGATGCCGCCGTGCTGGAGCGGGCGAAATCGGCGGGCGTTCGATGCGTCCCGGGAAACGTGGAGGCCGACCTCTCGGCGCTGTCGGATGGAAGCCAGGACTTGATAGTCTTGCGACAGTTGATCGAGCACCTGCGTGATCCGCGCGCGGCCCTGAAGGAACTGAGTCCAAAACTCTCACCAGAGGGCGTGCTGGTGATCGACACACCAAACCGCGGCGGGTTGGATTACTTACTTTTCAAACGGCGCTACTGGGGTGGGTACCACATCCCGCGGCATTTTCACCTGTTTAACCTCAGATCGCTTGCCCGGCTTCTGGAGGAGACTGGCTATCGGGTGGAAAAGCAGGCATGTACTCCATCGATTGCGTTCTGGATTATCAGCTTCCGGAACGCTCTGGGCATGAGTTCGGTCGAGCGCGGTCGCTCGCTGTGGGAATTCTTGAACCTGAAGAATCTGCCCCTGGTGGGTGCATTCTATGTGTTGGACCTTCTCTGGTCCAAGCTGGGTGGCCAGACATCCAACCAGTTCGCCATAGCTGCGCGAGCAGATGCGTGAACGCGTCCCACGAGAAGGGGAGTATACTCGAACTCGCTCCCCATGAACCGGGTAGGGACCGATTCCACTCGGTCCCTCGCATTCCGTCCCTGATGTCTCCTCAATACTCGAAGCGGGACGCGGTGAAACGCCTCCCTACCGCGTCCATGGTCCCAACGCGTTCTACAAAGGAAAACTTCGCTACCCATGCGCAGACTGTTCAAGGCGGCGAATGGGCGTTCGCCGCTGATCCGGCGCCGGATCAAATGTCGCCTGCACGTTTGAGCGGGTCCCAGTAACGCGAGTTTATCAAGCCCCTTGCGTCGCCGAATGAGGGGTCGCGTACAGGGTTGATCTGTCCGTCCTTGCGCGCCTCGGAATGACCGTCCGTGAAAACGACGACACCAGTTTTCAGGTGGCGGATGATGTCGATCCCTTCGAAGCAGTTGTACTGGCTGTTGGCCGGGTCCATGCAAGCCCACGGCCACCAACAACTGCTGCTCCACATGCCGTCGTACTTGGGCATCGAATCGGCAATCATGAAAGTGTCGGTCGGCGTCAGAATTGCTGTGCGTTTGAACCATGGCTTGGTTGTGAACTGTATGCCGCCGACGCGCATCTCGGCCCCGTCATACGGCCAGTGGCTCAAAAACCAACTATTGATCCCATATCCCACATAATGGCAATCGAACTTCCACTCCCACTTGATCCTATTGTCCGTGCGCTTTCCCTTCAGGGCCGGGCAGTGAAACAAATTCGACTGGTTCCGCGCGTACTCTATGATGGTCGTGCCCCACCAATTCGTGAGAGACGGGACGTCGCTTGTCGTGTTCAGATTCTGATTTCGATGCGCTGGGAATGTGTCGTTGTGATCGTCGGTGTACAGTTGCATGTAGACCGACACCTGCCGCAGGTTGTTCATGCAGGACATTCGGATGCCTTTGGCCTTGGCTCTGCCAAGGGCAGGCAACAGCATGCCAGCCAGGATCGCAATGATAGCGATCACCACCAGCAACTCTATCAACGTAAAGGCCCTGCAGGCGCACCGCGCAGCTCGACCACGACAAGACGCTGTGGCTTTCATACGCCGGGTCTCTTCTACAACAACTCACGCTCTGTCTCCACAAAAAAGTGGGGAAAGCGAACATTGCAAACGCTCGCGCCCAGGCTAACCTCCGCGCGCATGACGCTGGTTCTTGGCACACGAAACGTCCACAAAACTCACGAGATATGCGCTTGCTTGGGCGAGGGATATCAGTTTCGAACGCTCCTCGATTTTCCTGATGCGCCTCGGGTTAGCGAGGATCAGCCGACCTTTGCCGGCAATGCCGCAAAGAAAGCCGCCGCCCTGGCAGCTTGGCTGCTCGGCCGCGCTGGAGATGGAAAGTCAGGCGGAATGCTCGTCCTCGCGGACGATTCCGGGCTCGAAGTTGACGCCCTCGGCGGCGCGCCCGGTGTCCATTCCGCGCGTTTTGCCGCTCTGGATCGCGGCGGTGATGGGAACTCCACCGACGCGGACAACAACGCGAAACTGCTCGGGCTTCTCTCCGGCCTGCCGCCTGAGCTGCGGACGGCTCGCTTCCGTTGTGTCGTCGCGGTCGCTGAAGTTTCTTTTGGGATTGCCTGTCGGGCCACTCGGGATGCTTCCGAGCCTGGACCATGTTTGCCTGCGCCGCGTCTCTTCGAAGGCACGTGCGAGGGGCGCATTTTGGATGAGCCACGCGGATGTTCCGGCTTTGGTTACGATCCGCTCTTTTTGCCAGACGGTCATACCCAGACATTCGCTGAGCTCGGAGAGGAGATAAAGAACCGAATCAGCCACCGCGCGCGAGCGCTTGCCAGCCTGCGGTTGTGGCTGGAAAACCGTGGCAAAGAGTAAGCGCGCAAGTATCTCGCATCCACACCGCTAGTCCGGTATCGTCCACGCATGGTATACCGAAAAGAGATTCAAGTTCGAACCTCCAGACACGGACAGATGCACAATCTCACGAGCGCGGTTGCCGACATCGTGGCTGAGTCGCGTGTGAGAACCGGGATTGCCAATGTGTTCAACGTTGGAAGCACGGGCGCGGTCGGTACGATCGAGTTCGAGCCCGGTCTCACTCAGGACCTTCCCGACAAGCTCGATGAACTGCTGCCTGCAAGCCGGGACTACGGTCACGAGAAGGCGTGGCACGACGGGAACGGGCATTCGCACTTGCAGGCCACCCTCCTGGGCCCATCGGTGACCTTGCCGGTGGCAGGCGGGCAGCTCGCCTTGGGCCCGTGGCAGCAAGTGTTTCACCTCGAATGCGACGTCAAACCGCGCCAGCGCACCTTGGTGGTGACGGTACTCGGGGAGGGGTGAACGCCGAGCGGTTGTTATGTCACGAAATCGTCACGCAACCGCCCTTTTCCTGTAACATGTGTCGTTGATCTTCATGCGCGTCAAGGCGCGCGTCATGCGACGCGGCTTAAACGCATATGAAGAGAAAAGAACAATGTGCAACGACACCAACGTTCGCGGCCACATAGTCCGCTGTCAATACTCGCCTTATGATTCTCTGACATTCACCGTCACTTGCTTTCTCACTGACCTGATCAACGAGAGCCCGATTGGGTCCGAAAGCGGAACAACCCGGGTTCAGATTGATGCCGTCCTGAAATTCTAGATCGGTCAGGGTATTAAAAGAAACTAACCTGAATCATTGAACGCGCCAGCAACATTGGAACGACCAACAATATGAAGAACACCATAAGAACTCTTACACTGGCAATCGGCCTCCCCGCGGCGGTGCTCAGCGTGCCGCTTCAGGCCGACATCACGGTTAAAGGTTCCGACACGCTCGTCATCCTCGCCCAGAAATGTGCCGAGGTTTACATGGGCAAGAATCCCGGCGTGAAAATACAAATCACCGGCGGCGGTTCAGGCGTTGGTTTTGCGGCGTTGCAGAACCGCCAGACTGACTTGGCGAATGCCTCACGCCCAATCAAGGCCAAGGAAATAGAAGCTTGCATTAGGGCTTTCGGCAAGCGCCCCACGGAATACAAGGTGGCCATCGACGGCTTATCGGTCTACGTGCACAAAGGGAATCCAATCGACGAGCTCGACCTTGAGCAGCTCGGCCTGATTTTCACAGGGAAGGTTAGGAACTGGAAAGAAGTCGGCGGTCCCGACCGGCGCATCACGTTGTATAGCCGCGAAAACAGCTCGGGCACGTACGAGTTCTTCAAGGAGCACGTGCTAAAAGGCAAGGACTTCGCCGCAAGCGCGCAGACGATGCCTGGCACGGCAGCCGTGCTGCAGGCGGTTGCCAAGGACGAAGGCGGCATTGGCTATGGCGGCGCGGCCTACGGGGCAGGCGCCAAACACCTGCGCATAAAGAAAGACGCTAATTCGTCCGCCGTGGAACCCACCGAGGAAAGCATTGTCAACCAGCAATACCCAATCTGGCGCTATCTGTATATCTATGTCAATCCGGCTTTGGATAAGGGCGACATCGCAGCTTACTTGAAGTGGATTCGGAGCGACGCTGGCCAGGCACTCGTCAAGGAAGTGGGGTATTTCCCGTTGCCGGAGCGGTCGAGGGAGAAATGAGACGGCGGGATTGTTGATAGGCTTGATTTCAGCTTCCTCCTGAACGCACGATTGGGGCGGGCCTGAACTTCACTAGGTTGGTTGGGCCCGCCCCGGTATTGGTTTGGGGGCAATCATGGCGGAGAGTAATTCTAGAAGACGGCGGTCGCTTGGCTGGATGGGGATCAAGCGCGGCCACAGGGCGCGTCCTGTCGAGTGGCTGGCGGAGAAAGCCATTTTCGCCGTATCGCTTTCGGCCATCTTTGTCGTTCTCTTGATCTTCGTGTTTGTGGCTCGCGAAGCTCTGCCGATCTTCCTGGGGCGGATGAATAGCGCCCTGGTTCAGCCGACAATCCCCGTCGAGGAGATGGATGTTGTCTCCCCGCGGCGTCTTCGTGACTACCTTGGCCTGACGAAAGCGCAGTTTGAGGCGATGGACGGGGACACCTTGAAGCTGCTTATGGAAGTCAGGCTTGAGGCGCAAACTGAAATCCCGCCCGAGTTTCGCGAAGACAAAGACGCCCGCATCAACACAACCGAGTGGCGCTACCTGTTGATGCCACACAAATGGACTGGCTACGACCACCCGGTCTACATCTGGCAGCCGATCGGCCAGGTCAAGAAGTACAACATCATTCCTCTCCTAATTGGGAGCCTGAAGACGACACTCATTGGGCTTTTGTTTGCCGTGCCGCTGGCCGTGGGCGCCGCCATCTATGTATCGCAGCTTGCGGGGGGACGGACTCGAGAACTGGTCAAGCCCGCGATCGAGCTGCTATCTGGAATTCCGTCGGTGGTTGTCGGTTTTTTCGCCCTTTTGGTTATGGCAACGGTAATGCAGAAGGTTTTTGGTTATGAAGTGCGGCTGAACGCGTTCGTGGCTGGTCTGGCGCTGGCAATTGCCGTTGTTCCGGTTGTCTTCTCGATAGCAGAGGACGCGCTGACAAGCGTGCCGCGGAGCTACACACAAGCCGCTTTGGCGCTGGGCGCTTCCCGCTGGCAGACCGCGTATCAGATTGTATTGCCGGCGGCATTGCCTGGGGTCTTCGCCGCGACCGTTCTGGGTTTTGGACGTGCCATTGGCGAGACGATGATCGTCCTCATGGTTTGCT
>JAXDCU010000629.1:0-3858 GCA_034677645.1 Verrucomicrobiia bacterium | reverse complement strand
AAACGAAGAACTGGTGGCACGCCCGGCCGATCAGACGCAGCTCACGCGCCTCTACACCGAGGAAGCCCAGCGATTCATCCGCGAACACAAACGCCAGCCCTTTTTCCTCTACTTCGCCCACACATTCCCGCATGTGCCGCTGTTCGCCTCCGCCAAGTTCAGAGGCACAAGCCGGCGTGGCCTATACGGCGACGTCGTCGAAGAGCTCGACTGGAGTGTCGGCCAGATTTTGGAGACGCTCCGACACGAACGACTCGAGAAGAACACGCTCGTATTCTTCAGTAGCGACAATGGTCCTTGGCTTGTTATGAACCAGCAGGGAGGCTCGGCTGGTCTGTTGCGCGAGGGAAAAGGAAGCACATGGGAGGGCGGTATGCGCGTGCCGGGCATTGCATGGTGGCCAGACAAAGTGAAACCGGGCATCGTCAACACGAACCTCGGTTGTCTGATGGACATCTTCCCGACTTGCTTGCGATTGGCTGGCGCGACCATGCCGGCCGATCGCGTCATCGACGGCGTTGATCTGGGGAGGGTGCTTCTTGAGCGCGATGCAAGTCCGCGCCGTGTTCTCTTCTACTACCGCGGCGTGCGTCTTTTCGCGGC
The DNA here is from genome assembly GCA_034677645.1 of Verrucomicrobiia bacterium. Lineage (GTDB taxonomy): Bacteria > Verrucomicrobiota > Verrucomicrobiia > Limisphaerales > J093 > JAAYVR01. The sequence continues at coordinate 3,255 of JAXDCU010000629.1, read as the reverse complement.
ACGCAAAGACAATTGGAAACTGCACTTGCTTACTCAGAAAGGTTATGGTCAGCCCCAGCCTGACGCGCACGCCCTGCCGTTGTTGTTTGACTTGAATTCTGATCCAGGCGAGGCCTTCAATATTGCCGCCGATCACCCAGCCGTCGTGACCGAAATAATGAATGAAATAACTACGCACCGAGCAACTCTGGTCCCGGTGAAATCGCAGATGGAATCCCTACAGGCCCAGCCTCCGGCGGGATGAGCGACCGGCCAATCGCGGCGCAGCGAAGCTCGTGCCGAGCCGGCTGCAATGCCGGTACCGACCGGCCCGCGGACTCCGCTGTAGCATCGCACTACCGCGGCTAACTGAACGCTTTAACAAAACGAACCCTTCGTGTTCTGTCCTGATCAGCGTTGTTCAGTGTCTGTTGGCTGTTTCGTGATGGAGAAATGTGCTGAAGAAGGCCGCGGCACGCCAGGCAGGCGGCAGCAGAACACGGCGCCAGCAACATGGTCCGTCCCTGAAACACCGCATGGCGCCGGGCGCCCACGCGGCACGCGGTCGAGTGTGGTGGGAGGGGCGGGTTCAGGTTGATGGAAATGACCGTCAGGCGCGTCCATTACACACAGCCACGACTAACCTTGCCCCGTAATGTCTACACTTCTCTTACCTGGTCATTGCCAAACTCGCGTGCATATGCACGCGAGTTTGGCAGCGTGGAAACTCCGAAGTTTTGACACGCGGTGGCCGGCGTAGCAGCAGGAGGAGGCCGGCAAGTCAGATCGCTTGGGCGAGCGGTTCACTTCGCCGGAAGCGTGAAACCTGTCGCGTCGTCGGTGGCGACGGGTTGTGGGATGTCACTCGAGCTTTTCACGCGCATGCCGCCCGAGACTCTGATTTGGCCATCCTCTTTGGCGCGGAGCTGGGGGCGTCCTCCGGTGTAGCTGTGGGTTTGCCGCGAGACTAGTTTCCCGTCGGGATCGACCTGGACATATGTGAACGTGCGCGGACCGCTTTGAAAGAGCACGTGCAAGAGCGCGTTGCGGTCCACCTGCGCCTCCGGTGTGCTGAACGCGAGAAGCCTTCCGATCGAGAACACGCGGTATGCTTTTGTATCGAGACGGTCCGAGACGCGTACATAGAGGCGGGTCTGTTTTTGATCCATGGACTGTACCAAGGCGTACCGGCGCACTTCTCGACGCTGATGCTGATCGGTTGCATTGATTAGAAGTCCGAACTCCTGTTCCCAGACCTTGGCTCCGGAGGTGATAAGGACCTGCTTGGCTTTGCTTGTTAGCTCAGTGGCGAGTTCGGGTATGCGCACCACGGCGGTTATTTTGTAGCTGCCGGGCTGGTTCATGTTGAAGTATGGCTGGAGGTCCAGCCATCGTGTCCCTTTCGATGAGGACGGGACTTCGAACGGCTCGACGACGGGTGGGTCGCCGGACTTCTCCACAACAAAGCCGCGATCGCCTTCAACGGTGATCTGCAACCAAGTCGGATCGGCTCCGAGCTTAAGTGTCTGGCCGGAGAAATTGGTGACTCGCACTCCGACCAGCATTGGCTCGCTGGCGAGAAAATGGTCGTGATCCACCACAACCTCGACTGTCACCTGCGCCGCGGCATCGCGGGCCAAGCACGAGGCAAAAAAAGCCATGGCCATCAAGCGTCTCATAACCGCGACTTTAGTCCCTTGAGCAAGGGTGGCAAGTAAACAGTGGCGTCGGTCCGCGCCGCCGGTTAGGATGCCGGCATGTCATCTGATTGCATGTATCACTTGGGGGCAATCGGAAGTTGCCTTGCCGCATTATTTATGACTACTGGCATGGTTGGATTCGGAGCTAGCGCCACACCCGTTGAAGTTGATGTTCCGTTCACGCGGACGGTGCTCAAGAACGGACTCACGCTGATTGTTCATGAAGACCACAAAGCTCCCATTGTCTCAGTCAACGTCTGGTACCATGTGGGGTCCAAAAACGAGCTTCCTGGGCGGACCGGATTTGCGCACTTGTTTGAGCATCTCATGTTCAACGGGAGCGAACATTTCAACGACGATTACTTCAGGCTTCTTGAGCCAGAAGGGGCCACGACACTCAACGGCACGACCGACTGGGACCGGACTAACTACTTTCAGGACGTGCCTGTCTCGGCTCTGGACCTGGTGCTTTGGGCCGAGGCGGACCGGATGGGATGGCTGCTGGGCGCGATAGACCAGGCCAAGCTGGACGAACAGCGCGGTGTTGTCCTTAACGAGAAGCGCCAAGGAGAGAACCAGCCATACGGCAAAGTGCTCCGCTACCTGCTCGAAGGTGTTTTCCCACAGGGGCATCCGTACTCGTGGGAGGTTATCGGCCGCGAGGAAGACCTCAAGGCAGCCACTCTCGACGACGTGAAGAAATGGTTCCAAGACTACTATGGCGCGGCCAACGCCGTGATCTGCCTGGCTGGAGATATAGACCAGGCAACTGCCCTGGCAAAGGTCGAACGGTTCTTCGGCGACATCCCATCCGGTCCGCCGATCGTGAGGCCCGGCCAGTGGATCGGGCGCCGCACCGGCATCAAACGCGCCAGCATGCAGGACCGTGTCAAACTCCCCATGATCCTTCAGGTCTGGAACATACCTGGCGCGATCGATGCCGAGAACGATTACTTGAATCTAGCCGGCGATGTGCTGAGTTCGGGGAAAAGCTCACGCTTGTATAAGCGCCTGGTGTATGATGAGCAGATCACCGTCTCGGTGTCAGCCTACCCGATGACACTCGAAATCGCGGGCGGATTCGGCATTACCGCGCTTGTGCGTCCGGGCGTTGACTCGGCCCGTGTCGAGCAGGCAATGGACGAAGAACTTGGGCGGTTTCTCAAGGATGGACCCACTGAGGACGAACTGCAGAGGGCAAAGAACCAGCGCGTTGCGTCGTTCATCCGCGGCGTTGAGCGGATCGGCGGGTTTGGCGGCAAGTCGGATATCCTCTGTTACAACCAGGTGTTCGCCGATGACCCGGCGTTCTACAAAGTCGGTTTCCGACGGATGCAGACGGCCACGCGCGAAGATGTGTTGCGCGCGTCTCGCGAATGGCTTTCGGATGGCAAGTTCGTGCTGACCGTGCACCCGTTTCCGGAGTACCAGACCAACCGGAGCGATCTGGACCGATCGGTGCGACCAGTGCCCGGCGGTCCGCCAGCCGCGAAGTTCCCGTCGTTTGCCCGGACCGAGTTGCCCAACGGCCTCCAGGTCATTGTCGTGGAGAATCACGCCGTGCCCGCTCTGCACC
>JAXDCU010000628.1:0-5610 GCA_034677645.1 Verrucomicrobiia bacterium | reverse complement strand
GCGGCTTTCCAGTCCGGGTTCCTTGCCCAACGTCGCGACGACCTCCTGGCGTGGGCCTTGGTCGGTGCGAACCGTCTTGACCAGCGTCCAATACCCGTAGCACGCCCCATTGACCGTCCGACGATTTCGCCCAAGATACATGCCCGGGAACATACGGCGTTGTCGGACACCGGCACAATGGGCACTTCTCCACTACATGCGTTTTCAACGCCTCCAAACGCAGAATCCCGAGCAAAACCGATTAGCTCACAGCCAAAAAAAGCTACTACAGCTGACGAACTTGGGCTAGGTCTCGCACCCCATTGGTGTTAAAATAAGGAGTTACCAAAACGGTGGTTGGTATGGTATGCAATGAGGGCGTGAGAACGCCTGCTTTGCATGTCGAAGAACAGTGGCCGTATGTCTTGACGCTGCTTCCCACTGATCTGGCCAACTCGGCGAAGAGTTCCGGCGCGTTGCTGCGTTGTCGCCAAGTGCCCGACGCTGCTGCTCTGATCCGGTTGGCGCTAGCTTATGCGGTCTCGGACCTCTCACTCAAGGACGTGGCGGCCTGGGCGGGGAGCTTAGGTGTTGCGGAGATTACGGGGCCTGGTCTGTTCTATCGACTGCGGGAAGCGGAGGGGTGGCTAGCGGAAATCCTGGCCCAAACGTTGCAGGATCAACTCAGAGCGGCCCCCAAAGGACTGAGTCTGCGTGTAGTGGACGCGACGGTCATCAACGGTCCGGGCGCCGAGGGTACGGAATGGCGAGCGCACGTGCGAATTGATCCAGGCCAGGGAACGTTCCGTTCGGTGGAGTTGACTGACGAGCGCGGGGGCGAAGGCTACGGACGACATCCGATTCAAGCCGGCGAGGTTGTGCTCGGAGACCGGGCGTATGCGACCGCCAGAGGGATCCATGCGGTCACACAAGCACAAGGGTATGTGGTGGCACGGCTCAATCCCCACACGCTGCGAGTTTGCGGGCCGGATCGGCAGATTCTCTCCCTCAGACGCCGTGCCCGGCGGGTGCCTAGACTAGGGGCAATAGAGTTCGATATTCTGGTTCCAATACCCCCAGCCAAGCGCTCAACAAAGAGCCACAAGCCCTGGCCACTCCGGAAGGCTATCGCGTGGGTGCCGGCACGAGCGGTGGCGGGACGCACCCGCACGGGGGAAGTGATTTGGGTTGTCACCACGCTCACCGCCAGCCAGGCGCCGGCCTTGCACATCCTCCAACTGTACCGCGTCCGGTGGCAAATCGAACTGCTCTTCAAGCGGCTCAAGTCCCTCTTGCACCTGGACGCCTTGCCTTCCCGCCAAGGACCGACCGCCCGAAGTTGGATGCTGGCGCGCCTTCTGGCAGCCGCACTGGCGCAGAAGTTGGTGCCGCCGGCAGGACCGCTTTCCCCCTGGGGGTATGAGTTGGAAGCGACCTGGCTACACCCATAGCCTTTGGTCCCGCTTATGGTGTCGCACCCTGAGGCCCCCCGTCGCTACGGCAAGACCATCCGATAGAAGACCGAGCCGAGGGTTGTGTCCACCGGGAACGTCATGGTGTTCACCGCCCTCGATCCAGCCACGGGGAACCAGTCGGTGCCGAGACCACGGCCAGGGGCATTGGTCTGGGCCTGGAGTTCCCAACCCGTGTGCGATGCGGGCCAACTCAGGGCCATCGTGCCGCCGCTGAGGTTGGGGACGATGCTCGTCGGGGTCGTGGGCAGGGACGATACTACAGCCAAGGTGCCGTTCTCGGCCAATCGGTTGGTCCAGTACAGACTGCCGCTTAGGCTCGGCAGGATGAGTTCGGTGAACTGCCCGGTATAGGCCGTCGCGCGGAACAGCGCGAACGACTCGCCCCCGACCAGCGGCCGGGCGCCGACGTTCGTAACTACGAGCGCTCCGCCGTAGTTGAGCTTCCCCTGGACGGCGAGGACGTCGTGGGCTAAGCCGTTATCGACGGTCAACTCAATCTCCGTCATGCCGTTGAGGCGCGCATCTCCGACAACGGCCAGAGTGCCGATCGCGGCGCCGGGGGCAACGATGCCATCGACCGCGATCGAGCCTCCGACGGCGCCATCCCCTTCGAGTCGTTGGGTAGCGAGCAGTGTAAAGGGCGGCGCGGCCATCCCTGTGACATCCAACGTGGCGCCGGCGGCAACATGGATTCTTGCGCTGGAGGTGATCGAGCCGGACTCGGCCAGGGCCAGTGTGCCCCCACCCACGATCGTCGCGCCGCGGTAAGTGTGGACGCCGGTCAGGGTGAGCGTGCCAGTCCCGAGTTTTTCGAGGTTGATATCGCGAATATTCTGGGCCTGATCATGTGAAATAACACCGGCAAATGTGGTATCGACGTCCTGGTCGATGCGCAGCGTCCGGAAGGCCGGTCCGACGCCCCAGTCGGAGCGCACGGTGCCGCCGCCGGCCAAGCGTTGAAAAGTGGCTACTCCCCCATTCAATGCATCGCCCAGTACGATACCCGTGGCGAATCGGTGGGATCCGCCACGATGTCCAGCGCCGGCGCGCCGTCGAGGCACTGGTTACCATTGAAAATCAAGAGACTCCGCAGAACCTCGTAGGTGCCCGAAAACGTGTAACTGTTGGAGCCGGCGAAAACCTGATACACCCCCGTGGCCGGGGCATCCAGGACAATCTTGCCCGTGCCGCTCAGGGTGCCCGCGTAAGTGCGGTTGGCGCCGGAGGGCGTGAGCGTGACGGTCTGCGTGGCGACATTCACGGCCCCCGTGCCGATTAGTCCGCCCAGGCTGGCATCCAGACCGTTGAGATCGAGGCCGCCGTCAACGAAAACACCCACCGCGCTGCCGGCCAGGGCGTTGGCGTGCGCCAGGCGCAGAACGCCCCCAGTGATGGTCGTGGGGCCCGTGCGCGCGTTGTCCCCGCCTAACAGCAGTGTGCCAGGTCCAGCCTTGACCAGGGTGCCGGTGCCATAAAGCGACTCGTTGACGGTGAAGACGTTGGCTGGGTCGGCGATATCGAAACCGCCGTCGAAACTGAACCACGAGACCGTTCGCGTGCCCAGAGACGAGAGGCCGGTGCCGACGATCTGAAGAATGCCACCGCTAAAGTTCAGAGCGTCGGAACTGGCGCCCAAATTCGCCTCGCGCGTCACGCTCACCGTCCCGCCCGCCAGCCGCAACTCGCCGCCGAACTCGTTGTCGGCTTCGAGCGCGAGCACGCCCGGTCCGCTCTTGGTCAAGCCACCTAATCCTGCGCTGTTGGACACCGGCGCGGCCAGCGCCACCCGGGCGACCGGGTTGGTTGCCCCGACATCGATCTGGCGCTCGAAACCGGCCAAATCGAGGCCGTTGCGAATCGTGAGCGGCGCGTCTGCAGGAGTGCTGTTGAGCACTAGAACGGTCGGCTGAAAGTCGGGGCTGTCGAAGGCGAGAATAGCACCCAAACCGCCAAGGTTGACGGTCAGGGGCCCGCCGAAACTCGAGAAGCCGCTGTTGCCCACCACCACCCGCACCTGGTTCTGGCCGCCACCCAGAGCACGGTCGAAGAGACCGGACCCTTGATAAAGGCCGAGGTTCAGATTGCCGGTGCCGAAGCCATGGCCGGTGGGGTCGAGCACAAGGCCACCCAGGATGGTGACTGGGCCGGTGAACGTGTTGGTGGCGCCGAGAATGACTGTGCCGCCCGTGCCGCCGCCACAGATGACCAAGCCGGTGGGAGTATCGAGGTAGTCGGTGAGCGGAGTGTTCACTACCAGCGTGCCGCCAGCTCCGCCCAGACGGTAATTGTACGTGACGCCGCCATCCAGCGTGTTGGGCGTCAGCGCGCCGGCCAAAGTGTTGGTGCCAATCGAACCCAGCGAGAGCGAACCGTAGAACCATGAGCAATCGAGCGGCTGAGCCGAGTCGTTGGCGAGGGCCACCGCGCCGGCCGAGCCGGGGTCGATCCGGTCAAGAAACGTCTGATCCAACGGGAATCCGACGCCCACCGTCGTGCCGCTGGGCACGGCGAAGACGCTCAGGCCGGCCGGCACCGCCGCGAGCTCGCCGAAGACCACCGTGCCTGTCTGCAGTTCGGTGATACCCGTCCAGGTGTTGTGGCCCGTGAGCGTGACAACCTGGTTGCCAGTGGCCGCGAAGTTGACATACCCAAAGCGGAGTGTGCCGAAGCCGGAGATGTCGTTCGGGACCGTGATCGCGTCGGTGCGAGTGAAGGTGAGCTGCCCATCGTTCACAACCCGTGCCGTTCCCATGGTGCCACTCGTCCCAGCCCCGGTGGCCGTGCTGTCGCCGCCCACGCCACCCACGCGCACCTCTGCGTCGGGCGTCACATGGAGCGTTCCGCTGAACGTATTCGATCCGGTCAGGATGTAGCCCATGGTTTCGTTGTTCATCCCGGCGCCGGTGTCCGCAAACGTGAGTGTGCCCGCGCCGGTGATGGCGCCCTGCAGCTTGAGATAGCGGTTGTTGCCCCCAGTGTTTCGGTTGTCGATTGTCGAAACGCTGCCCGCCTGGGCTGCGATTGGGGTCGTCCAAGTCCAGTTGCCCTGCCAGGGCCCCACTGTGCCGCCGGCCAGGATGATTGCGTTGTTCGTGCCCCAGGCGGTGCGCCCGTTCCGGTAATTCTGGACAACCACGCCGCTACCCACGATCCAGTTCCCCGAGTACTCACGATTACCGCCGGCGTCGTTGAAACCGACGCTGCCTGTGCCGCCGGGCTGCATACTCACCAGCGCGTCGCCGCCGCCGACCGAGTTGGTGAAGGTCCAGTGGTTCGTGCCGCTCACGCCATGCGAGACGTTGAGGGCATGGACATTCACCACCCGCCCGCCGGCGATGTCCCAGGTCTGGTCGGCCCCTAGGACCAGGCTCGGGGTGTAGCTGAAATCGACCGTCGCCCCAGTCATGTCCAGGCCCGCGCTTCCCAACGTGAGAACATCGCTGCTGTTGCCGATCGTCACGGCGTCGGCCGGGTCGGTAATACGGACGCCGTGCCAGATGAGGTTCGCGCCAAGCGCAGTCGTGTTGGCGCCGGATACGCCGTGGTTCCAGACGGCCACATCCGAAGCCCCGGGCGGCGTTCCTCCAAGCCAGCTCGCCCCCAAGTTGAGGTTCTCTTTGTTATCCGCCTTGATTATCTCGGCGGCCTGAAGCGCGACCGACGCGGCTCCAACCAGCCCGACGAGGAGGCACGACAGCGGCCGCGAAGCGGGGAATCTACTCATTAGGCAGCAAGTATAGACCGCTTGCCGGCCGCCGCCCAGTGACAACGTCCTGTATCATCTTAATACATCTGTGATTCAGTCGGCAGACGAGCTCGCAGACAGTCCCTCTCACGCCCGCTCTCATCGCACGCGACACCCATCGTAGACGTAGACGGGTCAGTCGACGGGTCAGTCCTCACTATTGACACTAGACGCTCCTTTGTCGATTGCCCGCCGTCTGCACATGGGCGTGTGGACGCACGTGTCGCATCGGCTGCGGGCGGCGAAGTGACCCGAAAACAGTGTCAAAAGTGAGGACCGACCCCTTGTCGTTGCGAGCAAAAAGCTCAGAGAGCGCAAAAACGATCAGGCCAAAGCCCGCGATCACCGAACACGTCGCCGGTTCGGGAACGCTTAGTGGAATGAGATCAACATTTGACGCGGAGTTCAGTT
>JAXDCU010000627.1:0-2956 GCA_034677645.1 Verrucomicrobiia bacterium | reverse complement strand
CGTGAAGCAACTTCAGCTCAGAGGCCTAACGACTCTTAAGAACCTGCTGGGCGCCCAGGGTCTGCCTCTTCACTAATTGATGAGTAGCTGGCAAGGGGGCCGTCCGCGCCCGCATTGTCACTAGCTTCCCTCTTCAGCCGCGTAACTTTTCGGTGGCTTCGGCAATAGAAGCTCTGATTGGCTATGTTTAGGGATATCTTCAACAGACACAAAGCTACAGACGAGGGCAAGCGCCAAGAGCGCGGGCCGTCGATTGTCTCAGCCGCCGAAGCGGAAGATCGTCCCGCCCAGATTGAGGATACATCCGTGCTGCCCCTCAGCCAGGAGCTGCGCGGCCTGGCTGATATGCCGGTCTCAGCGGCCACTAAAGAACGTGGCTGGGCTTTGCTGCAGCGTGAACTTGAGCGCCATCCAGTTCGGGCTACCGGCAAGCTCGCTTCTCCCTCAGGGGGATCCACGGGCGCTCGGTCCACTCGTTCAATTCGTTCGCGCTCGTGGCATTGGGCCCTCGGCTCGGCGGCGGCAGCCGTGGCAGTTATCGCGACTGTCCTGGGTGTTTACGGCGGCGGAGTCCTGCAAACGGTCGAAAACGGTGGGAATTCCAGCACCGTCACGTCAGTTGTCTCTGTGGCGAGCTCTCCTGTTACCGCTCCGACCACCATCACCACCGACGAGACCACGCTCGCTCCCAATACCTCGACTGTCACCGGTGGCTCCAATAGCACTCAGGTCACAGGTGGCACCGACACCACCGGCGGCACCGACACTACGAAAGCCAGCGGCACACATGCGACGGATAGCCCCACAGGCGCTACGAGGCCGGGTAGGCCGACAACCACCGAGCCTGTCACGACGAGCACCACGAGCGGGAAGCAGTACACGGCCGCGGAGCGTGTCGAATCGGCAGAGGATGCGGCCTACGAGCTTGGTGATCTGGTCTGTAGGATGGCGGTCGGCGACAGTACCTCCGGGGCGTCGACTTTGATCGCTCCAGAGGCCCAGCCATCGCTCGCGTGGATGGTCATGTCGCTTACGGAACCCTACGATTTTGAGGTATCGGGCGCAAAGGCGGTGGCGGGGAACGTCGTACGTGTCACCATGGAAATCTCTGACAGGGTAATGAATGGCAGCGGCGAACTAGTGGAGACCACTAGAAGGTTCGCTATCGACGTACGGATAGACGAAGATGGGGCCGTGGTGACGGCTATCAACGCCCTGTGATGAGAGATGTTGTTGCCATGAAATATTCCCCCACCGCGATGTCTGAGATATACTTGTTGGTCCGTGCAGCTTGTCTGCACTTTTTTAATGGTCTGAAACGGCCGCGGGCTCTTGCCGCCCAACGCCCGAACAGAGTTTGCCACTCCGTGTTGGTAGGCGCGGAAGTGAGACCAAGAACGAAAGGAGGTGACTCGTTCTTATTCCTACACTACCGCTGCACAAGTAGGAAATGGCAAGAACTACTTTGCTATGGATAAACAAGAAAAGAGGAGCAGGCACATGTCGAAACGCACCCTCAAGGTCGCGCTTCTGGCCGTCCTCGCCACTGTCCTGGTGTTGAGCTTCTCCAGTGTGGCCCTCGCGGACCAGACTTGGAGCGATCTGCCCGACACGGTGACCGCCAAGTACGGCATCACCGACAACCAGGTTGCAGCGATCTCCGATGGTTGGGGTAACCTCTGGAAACCTTTCCAGAACATCACACGCGCACAGTTCACTAAGATGGCTGTCGCGGCCTTCGGCGTCGATTTGGCGAATCCGGCTACCGCGTCCTTCACAGACGTCCCCAAGAGCAACTACTACTATCAGTGGATTGAAGCCGCCAAGGCTGCAGGTATGGTTGAAGGCAGCGCCGGTCTGTTCAGGCCCGCTGACAACATCACCCGGGACCAGGCTATCGCGATAGTCGCCCGGTATGTCGCCAAAGCTAACGGCTACAACCTCGCCACCATGTACTCGGCCGATGATATTACTCATCTCCTGGCCCACTTCGGTGACGCCGCCAGCGTAGGTTCCGATCTCCGGGACGAAGTGGCGTTCGCGTTTGACTTCGGTATCACTGAAGGCGACGCCTATGGCAACGTGGCTCCAGCCGCCAAGCTCATGCGTATTCAGGCTGCCGCGTTCCTGATCCGGGCCCAGGGCCTGGTCCCGCCGGCTCAGTATGTTCCGGCCAAGATCGAGCTGGTTTCTGCCGACAAGAGCGAGGACCTCATTGGCGTGACTGCTCAAGCGACCTTCAAGGTCACTGACCCTGCTGGTCATCCAGCCTCTGGAGTGCTCGTTGACTTCGACACCATGTTTGCCAACCCGCTGTATGTCGGCAATATCAGCGCCGAAGCGGCTGTCACCAATGGCAACGGTGAAGTCACGATCAATATGATCTCCGCTGAGCCGGGCACGCAGCGCGTCAGCGCCGCCGTCTCCGGGCTCACCGCCATCTACACCACCGCCTACTGGTTGGCGATGGACGAGGTCTACATCCTGGATGAAACCCGCGAGGCTGAGAACAACGCCAACGAAGCCCACACTTGGGCTGCCCGCGTTGTCGTCATCGGTCCGGGCCCGCGTTCTACGAGCCAGTTTGACTGGTACAACGTGATCGACGCTTCGTTCGATCCGGCTGACCTCCAGACGGATGACGGTGTTTACAAGAGCATTGACAACTACAACGAAGAGCTGTCCATGCTTGCCCTGGATGAGTCCATGAGGACCCTCCCGGGTATCGGTGTCCAGTGGAAGATCGTCAACATTGTCGACGACAACCCACTGACCACAACCGTGGACGAGACGGTCGCCTCCGTTGGCGATATCGTCGAGGTTGATGGCGTGGCCATCGCGGCTGCCAAGACCGCTCTGGGCGAAACCGACGACGAGGGCGTGAGCACCATCACGATCACCTCCGAGGAAACTGGCCAGACCAAGGTCCAAGCCATCGCCACGTATCCCGAGAACC
>JAXDCU010000626.1:0-6524 GCA_034677645.1 Verrucomicrobiia bacterium | reverse complement strand
CACTCCCACCCAATTCGTCCCAACTAAGTGAACTACATTCGTGTAGGTCCCGTTCACTTCAGGCGCGGTCTGCAGTCGATGTCCGCCCACCCAGTCCAGGACGGTTTTGTTTTCGACTTGGCTGACCAACAGGTTGGGTGCCGGCGGGGCCGGCGGCATCGGTGCGCCCTCAGGCAAATACAGGAACCGGATCGTGATCGGGTCATTGATGTTCACCTGCGGATCGCCAATCGTGTAAGCGGTCAGGCGCAACCATTTTGTGTTTGCAAGTCCGTTCCAAGCCCACTGCACGCGCATTGATTTGGCACCTTCGTAGGCGGCGTTGTTGACGACGACTGACGAGTTAGGCGTGCCAGCCAGGTTGCCTTCTGTGCTGCCGGACCACCTTGGCTGAAAAAAACCGACGCCCGTCGTGCCGGCAGGATAGTCTTCGAAACCGTAGAACACAGTGGACCCTTTCTGGATCGTATCGATGTAATTGTCGTGCGGGCCAACCGCGGTTAGATCGTCAATGACAAACGCGATTGAATCGATCACGTACCAATTGCTCCGGAGGCAGGAGATACAGCCGACCGGATCGGGATCGCCAGCGGCGCTGTTCCACTTGACTGACGGTCCTGTCTGAACGTGGTTTGGAATAGTGAGCTCCGTGCCATAGGCCCATGCGTTGTTCGCGTCGCTGAATGTGGTCGTGCCAACGACGTCCACGTACTCGGAATACCCGCCCTGATCGAATCCGGCGCTATTGAGGTTGCGCAGAAGACGATATCCATCGGCGCCAGGCACTGTGTCCCACGACCAATTCACGGCAAAGTTCTCAGCGCTCGTCACCACCGGCGACTCAGCCGGAGCGCTCGAATAAATCGTGACGGCGTCTTCCCCTACCGTGCGGTAGGGATAGACCCGGATGGCGACTGTTTCGGTTCCCACATAACCGGCGCCGGCGACTGTCGTTCCGGCTGCGTTGGCGGGATCGCCCACTTTCTGCACTCCGGCGTCGAATGTCACGGTTTGCCAGCCGGCGCTGCTTGAGTTGATCAACAGGCCGGGCAATCCCGGCGCGCCACTAAACCGGTTCGTAACTCCGAGAAAATGGATGTTGGCGCCCCTGGCGCCGGGAGTACCCACCGGCCCCGTGCTGGTTGTCTCACGCAGGCTCAGCGCCACTCGCAGACGCGGGTTATAAACCGTGCCAACGTTGATGCCGGTCGGCACGCCCCAAAGACAACCCTGCTGTCCGGCGATCGTTTGCGTAGCGGCTAGCTGGGCTGTCGCTGTCAGGCCGCTCACGGGAACAGTGACCGTGCCGGCCGTGATTGAGCCCGTCTTCTGGCCAACCGGCGTCCAGGTGTCGTTGAAGTACTGATAGACTTTGACGGCGGTCGCACTCGCGTCCACGCCCGTGACGGTGACCGAGGTCGAAGAGACCGTGTAGGCTCCGGAGATACCAACCTGCGGCACCGAAGTACAATCGTCGCAAGCGAACAGAAAACTGTCGACAATCAATCGATGCTGTGCTCCAGCATCGACGTCGCCGCTCTCATAGAAGAAAGTGAGGGTGGGGGTGGTGACGGCTGGGGCATTGGTCACATAGCCGAGGAACTGCCATGTGTTGATGCCGCCTGTTAGCGCGCCATATTGCGCCTGGAACTTGTCGGTACTTGTGAATGACAATGTGCAACCGTCAACGTTGGTCACCCCGAGCACCACATCGGTGCTTACGTTGCCCCATATGGACGTAAACACGTGATATAACTTGTACACTCCACCTGGAACGCCCAGCGTGGGACTCAGGGTGATGCCGAAGTCCGGCGTCGAACCGCTCATGAAAGAGGTGCTGAAGTATCTCGCCCCCGCCGACACGGGCTTGCCCGGAGCGAGCGAGACGGCGCTCGTAAAAGCGGCAAAGCCATTCTCGTTGTATACGGGATAGCCATACTCGTTGAGTTCGTCGTTGGGATTTCTGCAAGAGGGCTCGTCTGTGCAGCCCACCTTGTTGGCGGACACATACACGAAGTCCGCCCATGCGGCGCCGCAAAAGACGACGAGCGCGCGCCGTGTCAGTATAACCTTCTTCATAGTTTAGAGTTGGTAACGATTTGGCTGATTATCAACAACATCCGCTCGATAACACCCGCCGCGATGGCGAGTCAAGACCATTCGCGGGCTCATCCGCGGATCACTTCACGTTGCGGTCTCTCTGACACCAGACCAGGTAGACTATTGGCAGGATGCCAACGGTGTTGAAGATGGCGATGCAAATGAACCAGGCGAGCTGGTTGTTGCGCGCGCTCTTCCACATGCCGATGGCCTTCCATACGCCATCCCAGACAGCGAGGACAACGAGTGCCGGAATCATCAAACCGATCCAGACGGGGAGATTCTGAAAGTCCGTGTTCATGGCGGACTGAGAATGTGCCAGCCATCCTGCGCGTCAAGTGCGAACGAGATTCTCTTGTCCTGTGCTGGGGAGCGCATGCGCCCCGCGTGCGGTTTTCCGCGCCCTCCCGGAAATCCTAGCAGACAAAGTTAGCATCCTTGTCTCCCGCGGAGGCGTCCCAGACGCGCGGAAGAGTGTTGCGCGTCGGGGGGGTGGAAGCGCAAGCGCATCCACCCAAACCAAATGTCGGGTGTGCTCCTCAAAACCACTGCCGACTCACGCGCAGCGCAGCGTGAAGAAAACGCTCAGATACAACCTTGCGATCTTTTCGACCGGATCGTTCGGTTGGCGCTGAGCCGCGCTGCGTGACTTAACTACAGGGTCGCTGTCTTAACTAAGGCAAAGCGGCGACCCGCATGTACACGGGGCCCGCCGCGCCGGAAACGTCGAGTGTCCGGCTTACTGCATCGGTCGTTCCACCCATGATGCTGTCGACGATGGGCTGCCAGTTCTTGAAGTCCGTTGTGCCGTCGATGCGGTAATTCTTGTCGATCGAACTCGTCCACGCGAGTTTGACCTTGGACTGACCGACGGACGAGACGTCGATAATCCCCAAGTCTTGGTAAGGCTCGAGCTCTTCGCCCATGGCCCATTTGCAGGTGCGCAGGAAGATGATTTGTCCCCACACGGTGAGTGCGTTGAAGGAGCGGCGGGAACTGCCGGAGCCCCCTTCATTGACGTAGAAGTGGACCAACCGGCACGGTGAGGTTGTCATACCGTACCACGGACTTGACGCGTCCTCCATTGTATCGGCAAGGGCGGCGCCAGCGTCCATAACGGCGAAGACCACGTCGTTAGTGTTGATGTTTGTCACCGGTTCCTCTGGAGTGCCCGTGACGGTGTTTGCCAGCCTGCCGATGATGTGCAGGCCCGGTGCCGGGACGGAAGTGGCGCAATTGACGGCCGTCCAGCTAATCTCATAATGCTTTTTTGGGCCTGTGAATCCCTCGCCTTGGGGCAAATGGGCGTTTTCTTCA
This sequence comes from Verrucomicrobiia bacterium, assembly GCA_034677645.1. Classification (GTDB taxonomy): domain Bacteria; phylum Verrucomicrobiota; class Verrucomicrobiia; order Limisphaerales; family J093; genus JAAYVR01. The sequence continues at coordinate 3,107 of JAXDCU010000626.1, read as the reverse complement.
GGATAAGGGTCGCGCCAGATTCTCACGCGGCCTTCTGAATCGAGCGGAATGCCTTTCATGATTGGATGGTCTGGATCGACCACCTGCATGTAGAAACCGTGCTTGGCGGTGTCCGTTCGGTTTCCGCTATCCTTGTTACTGTACATGAATATCTGGGAATGGTCCAAGAGCGTATTGTTTCCCAGACACGAGTGCTCGCCCATCATGATGGGAATGCCGAGAGTATTAGGCGGCGGCATGTCTTTAGAGCCGCCGCTGCCGGAAACAATCACGAGCTTCGCCTTGCAGGCGTCATGCTGCGTGCCAGAACTGGCTCCGCCACCGCCGTTGTAGTACACCGACGGGTCGTTCATACTGCCCAGCCAATCCACTAGCATGCCGCCTATCTCGCTAGGAAATGCGCTGACGCCAGTCTGGGTAATGCTGAGAGCCTTTTCTGGTAGTATCCGGACAGCATAGCCGTTGTCCTGAAGTAGTATTGCCATCGCCGCGTCTCCGGGCGAAAAATTGCCGGGACCTCTGTAGTCATCACCGTCCCAAAGCTTGCTGTCGCTCTGTTGACGCCAGAAAGCGTCCGAACCGCTGCGTGTCGTTATGAAGACAATGCCGCTGGTTTCTTGGGCTTGTATTTGCGATGTTATCGCGGCTGCGACGGCCAGAGCGCCGAGCCATGCGAACCGGTGTTTCATGTGTTCTCCTTTGCTTGAGCCGCATTGCGCGGCAGTGTTGAACCGTTTAGTTGAGTGAGCAGCTCCAGCGCTTGCCACGGCGCGGCGCTTCCGTTGTGCCGATTGCGAATCTGTCTCGGACAGCGCCAACGGTAGCAACCATCTCCCCGCGAGGAGCCGGCTTGCTGCATGCCAACCAGCCTAGTGTCGTGACCTTTGCGGTCAAGGAAATACGACAAGGCGTTCATGGAGAGCGAAGATTCTTTCTTAGAACGCATTGTGACCATGAACCGTGCGACGTGGTCCACAACGAAGCCGCCTGAAGGCGGGACTCTGACCGGTCGCGAGCCTGACAACGCCGCGGACCATGCAGAGCGGCCGCCCGTCAGAGTCCCGCGTTTACGCGGTAAAGCAAGGTTCATGGGGAGCGTCGACATCTAGCAGGTTGATGTGCATTGCGACGATGAAGCGCGCGGTAGGGACGCGTTCCACCGCGTCCCCGTTTATTGGGCAAAGTCAGGGACCGAGTGGAATCGGTCCCTACCTCGGTTCAAGGGAAGTCTCCTTGTGAGCGCGCTTCAGTGCCTCGTCGGACCAACGCGACTGGTCTTCAGCCAATCAACGTAGTCCAGGTAAAGACGGGGCGAGTCGGGATGACCGGCAATGGCCCCGCTGCCGGGACGGTTCATGAGGCCCTGGTATTGGTAGATCAGAATCTTGTCCACGTGTGGAGAGACGGCTTCCAGTTGGGACCGGACCCTGTCCCACGGGGCCGGGATTAGCGCGCTGGTCCGGCGGTTTGGTGTCCCTTCCCACGCGAATGTTTCAACGTCCGCCCACAGGGCCCGTTCCGGCACGCGATCGTGTGCCGCACGCAGTTTGGCGAATGCCGCCGCGCTTTCCGCCGGTCCCATTCGCAGGCAGCCGACTTCGTCCTGGTAGGCTATGATGTCCACGTCCAGCCGCTCCAATTGCCGGACGAAAGCGTCATCGCAGACGGCTCTGTGTGTGCCGTATGGCGCGGTTAACGTCTTCGCCTTTGGTGTGAGCCGGCGAGCTTCGAGGCTGCTGTTGTTGACGTATGCGATGAAGATGTCGGCGAAGTGGGGCAAGAGGCAGGCTTCGTTAGGCCAGTACCAACCATGGAAGCAGCGGTGATGGCTGTATCGCCGTGCAATCTCTTCCATCATCTGAAATCGTTTGCGCGCTCGGTCAGGATCGTTGAGCGCTTGGACGTCCCATTCGCCGTACCAGTCGCTGCTGATGAAGAACTTAATCCCATACCGATCCGCGGCGGTGAGCATGGCTTCGATTGGGTCGGGGCAGGTCATTTCCAGTTTCGGCAGCAGCGGTGTGTCATAGAATGCCTTGCCGCCTTTGGCGATGGCGAGAAGCACAAGGTATTCCATGCCGATGTCAGCGACATCTTTGACGGCTGTCTGCCATTGTTCGGCAGTGAATCGGAGGCAGGTGTCGTTCCAGTAAAAATGTCGATGGTCATCCCACCAGACACTGATCCAACTGCCGCGGATCGGATTGACCGGGGCTATTGGCGACGGGCGCGTGGCGCAGGAGGTCACCACAGGAGCAGACAGCACGCCCGTGCCGACGGCTCTCAGGAAAATCCGGCGAGAGACGGGAATGGGATGGCGCACATGGCGCGCAATTCGCGGAAAAGTCAGGTGCACGTCGGCAGCTTACTCGGTTCCGGTTGATTCTCAAGCTACAGCGCGGCGCGAGAGAGATGTTGTCATGCAACACCAGCAGTCCTCTGGGCGTCGCAGTTCGGTTGCGGCTATGCCGCGCTGAGAGTGAAGTGCCCGCTGACGAGAGACCAATCGTCCTCGCGGATTCCCCAGGCGATGCGTTCGACTTGGCACAACAGACTGAGCATACGGCGGGGAAGGCGATCTGGATTGGCCGCCCGGTAGCTGGTCAGGCGATGCCTGAGGTTCTGAGCTTTCCGTGTAATCAGTGTAATCAGTGCAATCAGTGGTTTGTCCATCTGCATCGTTACGGCTTGAGGCGGTGTTGTCTTGGACCAGACTGCGCGGGTTTGCTTGTCCACGCTCATGGGGAAACTCTCGCCACCAAGCGGGACAGGTTCATGACCATTTATGTCGCGACTATTCAATCTCTGATTTGACATCTGCTATCATTGGAGTGGGAATACCCGAAGGCACACAGGGGAATATGCCATGCCAAAAGTCGTCGACCAACTCTATTCACGCCCGCCCTGGGAGCGAATGATGCAGATACATGAGCGAATTCATTCCGGGGAATATCCAAACTGCAATGAGCTCGCGCGCGAGTTCGAAGTCTCAAGCCGCACCGTCAAGCGCGACATCGATTTCATGAAGTGGCGCCTCGATCTTCCCATCGAGTACGATGACCGTCGCTATGGCTACTTCTACTCGAAGAAGGTCGACCAGTTCCCGG
>JAXDCU010000625.1:0-10648 GCA_034677645.1 Verrucomicrobiia bacterium | reverse complement strand
GGCTACGCCGCGACGATGGTTGGTTTTCCCTACGATCAACTTGACGGCTGGCGCGGCATTTATCCGCCGGACATCTTCATCGCGCAGTTGGAGAAGGTCGCGACTGGCTTTGAGCAAGCCCTGGCCGAATTGCGCCAGCAAACCAGTCACAGCAACGCAACGGCTGAACAGCGCCGCGCCCTCGATCGGGAATGCGGTGTAGCCGAGGCGGTAGCGATTCATTTCCGCAGTTCCGCCAATCAGGCACGATTTGTTCAAGCCCGCGACGCGCTGGCCGAATCAGCCGATACCGCGAGTGACGCGACCCAGCGAGCCGAACTCAAGCGCGTGTTGGGGAGCGAACTGGCCCTCGCGCGACGGCTGTTTGCCTTGCAGCGAGCCGACTCGCGACTGGGCTTCGAGGCCTCGAACCAATACAACTACGTGCCGGTGGACTTGATGGAGAAAGTCGTCAATTGCCGCGCACTCCTGAACGAATTCGAATGATCGAATTGTGCTACGGACGAACGAACACGCCATGAACCGTCGAACATTTCTTGCGCTCGCGACCACGTTGCCAGCGGCGGTGGAAGCTGCGGCCTTTGCTGCCAAGCAAAGCCCCGCTGATTATCTCGAGGAAATTATCCGCGACGGCACCGTGCCGGGCGCGGCATTGGTGACTTCGCGACGCGGCAGGATCAAACTGCGGAAAGTCGTTGGCACATTTTGCCGCGTGGATCGTCGGGACGCGCCGCTCACGCTGACGACAATGCACCCGCTGTACTCGTTCTCGAAACTCATCACCGCCACCGTCGTCGCAATGACAGTGACCGAGGGGAAGTTAAACTACGGCGACCTCGTGTCGAAGCACATTCCCGAATTTACCGGCGGCGGCAAGGACGTGATCACGATTCGCCACTGTCTCACCCATTCTGCCGGGTTGGCGAAAGTGCAGTCCAAGTCGGTGCGCGATGCGGCGGGCTGGCAGCAGGCGCTGCAAAATCTCTGCACCGCTACGGTGGAATGGTCGCCCGGCTCGCGCACGGCTTACCACGGTTGGAGTGGAGCATTTCTTGCCGGGGAGTGCGTTCGGCGGGTCAACGGCGGCGCGTCATGGGCGGAATTGTGCCGGGAGAAACTGTTCGCGCGTTTGGGCGCTGATTCCCTCTCGTTTGAAACACCGAAGAACGATGCCGAGGTGGCGGTCGTGCCCCAACCCGCTGCGGACAAGCCGCTGCCCCAATCCGCCGACGCGGCGTTTGGTTACGCCGGACAGCCGGGCGCCGGTTGCTTCGGAACACTCGACGATGCGCTGAAGATATTGAACCTCCACCTGCAACAAGGGGTGTGGAAAGGAAAGCGCCTCATCGCCCGCGAAGTTTCTCAGGAGATGCATACGGTGCAGTACGCCCACGAAATTGAGTCCGCACTGGCTGCGGGCGCACCCCCCGCACAGGAGTCGTGGGGGCTGGGGCCTTTGTTGCGCGGCAAAGGTCCCGCCAACGGCGGCATCCAATGGTTTGGCTTTGCGCACCAGACCGAGCCGCGCGTCTTTGGTCATGCTGGAATTGACACGCTGATCGGCGTGGGCGACCCGGCGACCCATGGGGCATTTGTCTTTGTCACGACACATTCTCCGAAGTCGTCGGAGAAAACCATACTGCTGCGCAACAGGATGTGTGACGAGGTTTTGAACCAGCTGTGAATAAACCAAAACTGCCAAGGCACCCTGCGCCGATCTACATTCCGTCTCCTGGCAAAGGGCGGGGACGATATTGCTGCATGCCGAAGGGATAACGATTGAGCAGTGCCTGGCCGCAGAATCTGTTGGTGCAATCCCGGACGTTGGGGGCAACTAAAGTAAACATGAATATGACAGTTTATTCCCGCGGGCCGTATGTGTCCGCCATGGTTCTTTGTACTTTGCTTCAATGCGTCGCCGTCGCGGATGACCTTGTCCAAGCCAAGGACGGCTCGGGCGTCATCGGTTACAAGGACACGCCCAAGCTGCCTTGGTGCGACTGGTTGGTACACGATCCTGACCGGCCCGCTCCGAAGCGCATCAATCCCGGCCCCGCGGGACCGCCAGCCGCGGTGCCGGCCGATGCGATCGTGCTGTTTGACGGCAAGGACACCAGCAAGTGGGAGACGTCCGATTGGAAGGTGGTGGATGGCTGCCCGGTTTCTGGTGACAAGGCCCTCGCGTCCAAGGAGAGTTTTGGCAGCGTTCAGATTCACGTCGAGTGGATAATGCCGGCCAATTTTGACGGGCCTTGGTATAATCAAGGCAACAACGGCGTGGTTTTGATGGGCCTCTACGAGATCCAGATCTTTGATTCCTTCAACCAGAAACTCTATCCGGATGGCCAGGCCGCTTCCATTTACGGCCAGACGCCGCCGCTGGTGAACGTAGCGCGGCCGCCGGGCGAGTGGCAGACTTACGACATCATTTTTAGCGCACCGGTGCTTGAGCAGGGCAAGCTCGTCAAACCCGCGCGGGTCACGATGTTCCACAACGGAGTGCTGGTGCATCTCAACGAAACCATTCACGGCGGAACCGGCCATCGGATTCTGCCGGAATACAAATTCAAGACGAGCCGCGGCCCGCTCGCCTTTGCCGGCCATGGTTGTCCGGTGCGTTTTCGGAATATCTGGCTGCGGCCACTATGAAAGGCCATTACAGCAGAGAGCAAACGTGCACTGCCATCGGAGCCGTCTGGCCCGCAGCTGTGTTCCTGTTTTGTGTGAATATCGGAGTGGCGGCTGAGAACATGGCAGGTGTGCCACCAAATGCGCCGGAACGAATCACCTGCGTGGATGTGTTTCCTGACGGCAATCCGAAACCCGCCGTCGTTGACCCTCATTTCCCCAGCCGGTTACACGCATTCGTCTGGCGCAACTGGGAGTCCGTCAGCGCCGAACGGATGGCCATGACCGTAGGAACGACGCCGCGAAAGATCCGCGAAATCGGCTTGTCCATGGGCTTGCCGAAGGAAGTCGGACCCATCACGGAATTCAATTCCCGTGGTTATGTGACCATCATCCGACACAACTGGCACTTGCTGCCGTATGAGCAATTGTTGACGTTGCTGGATTGGGACATCAAGACGCTGGATTTTCACCTGAGCGAAGACGATTTCCTGTTCATCAAACTGGGCAATTTCAAGCCCGTGTGCGACCCCATCCGGTATGTCGAACCGGATGCCAGAACGCTCAAACGTTGCGGCGAAATCAAAGCCGTTGTGCATTCACACTTCGGCGCGCAGTTGGAGCAAATCGGTCCAACCAGATTCGATTTCGTGAAGACCCTGTCACGAGCCGGTCCGAATCACCTCAAGTCTCCGTCTGTCGCGAAGCAGGACAAGCGACCCCGTTTTCTCTACTCCTATTTTGCGTTGTATGGCGATCCGTTTTCCGACGCGAAACTCGATCCCTTCCCCGATGGTCTGCTGCAACGTCTATCCGCCTCAGGCGTGGACGGGATTTGGTTGCAGGCTCTGCTGCGGCAAATCTCACCGCCGACGCCAACCTTTCCCGAATTCGGCCAAGACTGCCAGAAGCGGCTCATGAATCTGCGCACTCTGGTCAACCGGGCGAACCGCTACGGCATCGAGGTGTTTCTGTACATCAGTGAACCGCGGGCCATGCCGCCGGATTTCTTTCACGGTCGCGAGGACCTGAAGGGTGCGTCTTTGCGTGGCCTCAATACGATGTGCACGAGCACACCGGAAGTGCTGCAGTGGGTGAGCGATTCGCTGGCATACGTATTCAGGGCTGTGCCGGGCCTCGGTGGGGTTTTCACCATCAGCAAGTGCGAGAATCCTACGAGTTGCTACAGCGATTGCACAGCGCTGGACGCCAAGGGCTGTCCGCGGTGCTCGCAGCGCAGCGGCCCGGAAGTGATTGCGGAAATCAACAACGCCATTGCCGCCGGCGTGTGGCAAGGCGATCCCGAGGCCAAGGTGCTCGTCTGGGATTGGATCTGGCCAGATGAATGGATGGAGCCGATAGTGAGCCGGCTCGCCACCAATGCCTATCTCCTGACGGTCAGTGAGTGGGACAAGCCGCTGGTTCGCGGCGGCATCGCCAGCAAAGTTGATGAATACTCGATGTCGGCCGTTGGTCCCAGCGAGCGCGCTCAACAACGCTGGGCGTTGGCGCGGAAGTATGGCTTAAAGACCGCTGCAAAACTCCAGGTGAATACGACGTGGGAGTTGTCCACGTTGCCCTATCTGCCGGTCCTCGATCTGGTCGCGGAACATTGTGCGAATCTCGCGCGCGAAGACATGGGCGCACTGATGTTGAGCTGGTCGCTGGGCGGTTGTCCTTCGCCGAACTTGAAACTCGTGGAACTCTTCAGTCATGAACCCGCCCCCACGGTCAGCGCCGCCTTGCACCGGGTCGCGACGGAATATTACGGCCCGGCTGCGGCGACTGACGCCATGAACTCCTGGTCCAGGTTCAGCACCGCCTTCGCGGAGTATCCATTCAGCCGCGCGATGCTGTATCTTTGCCCGATCCAACAGGGCCCGGCGAATCTGCTGTATCCCGTTCCGACCGGCTATGACGCCACGATGGTCGGCTTTTCGTATGACGCACTTCAGTCGTGGACGGCTCACTATCCCGTTGAAGTGTTCGCCTCACAATTTGAGAAGGTCGCCGCGGGCTGGAAGCTTGGTCTGGCCGAATTGGGAAAGGTGCCGGGGAAGACCAGAACACGTGCCCAGCGGCTGAACGCAGAAGCGGATTTGCGCATTGCCGAGGCGGCCTACCTGCATTTTCAAAGCGTGGCGAACCAGGTGCGGTTCACGCACGCCCGGAACACGCTGTTGAAGGACGCGCTCACACCCGAACAACGCCGCAAGCAGCTTGTCAGCATGAGGTCCGCTGCGACGGCCGAAGTTCACCTCGCCCGACGGCTCTACCAACTTGCTAAGGAGGAGTCGCGGATCGGCTTTGAGGCTACCAACCAGTATCACTACTTACCCTTGGACCTGGTCGAGAAGGTGGTGAATTGTGAATATGTCCTCCGCGACTGTCTATCCGGGCGTGACGATTAGCCAGCTTACCTTTTCTGCGTTATGAAAGCTCGTTTCGCGCTCCCGTGCCGCTCTAACAGACTCGTCGTGGCAGTTGTCGCCGCCGTGTGTGCGGTCGCTTCCGCCGGCGCGCAAACCATTGGCAACCACGCGGCGGTGTACGATGCCCACGGCATCCTGCAACCGTGGACATCGTGGCGCGACGCGCTCAAGCGCGAGGTGAACTGGTATCTGAAATGTCCGGCGACAAACGGCTATCCCAACTTTATCGTGATGACCTTCATGCGGGACGATTACCGGCCACGATTAGATCGGCCCGACTTCATTCCGGCCACGCAGAACGGCATGGGGATCATCTCGTATCTCAAGTATTACGAGTGGACCGGGCGGAAGAATCCCAAGCTGATCACGATGGCGCGCGCGATGGGCGACTACCTCGTCCAGGAAAGCCTCACGCCTGACGAAGGCAAGTATCCGCGATTCCCGCGCTCGACCGGCATCCGGCTGAAGTTCCCGCAACCGCCTGATTGCGGCTCGCAAGCGGACCGGCCGTATGAGATTCAGCCGGACAAGGGCGGCATCGCCGCTTACGCGCTGGTGCTGCTTTACAAGCAGACAAAGGACGAGCGTTACTTGAACCAGGCGTTGCACACCGCGCGCGTGCTGGTGACGAACATGGTCGAAGGCACGGATACGAAGTCGCCCTGGCCCTTCCGCGTGGACTACCGATCGGGCGAAGGACGCGGCGACGTGGGAAGCAACCAGTCCTTCACACATCGCCTGTTCAACGAACTGGCGGATTTGGGCTATCGCGAGTTCCGCGCGCCACGCGAGAAGCTGTGGGTGTGGATCAAGAATTTCCAGATTTCCAACGCCGCCCAGGATGGCCGGCTCTGGGTGCAGTTCTTCGAGGATTATGACGTGACGACCAACCGCAACGCCTGGGCGGCGCTGAACACAGTGCGTTACCTGTGTGAGGAGCAGAATGCGCTCGACCCCGACTGGCAACAGGACGCTCGGACGTTGATCGAGTTCGTGAACAAGAACTTCACGAGCATCTGGAGTGGGGTGCTGGTCTGCGGCGAACAGGACGTTGACACGAAACCCTGGGGTGGCGTGGTCTCCACTTATGGCGCAGCCCTGGCGCTCTACTCCCGGGCGACCGGCTCGGGCGAGTTCAAAGGCATGGGTTGGCAAGCCTTGAACTACGCGCTCTACGGGACAGATCAAGACGGCTGCCCGTCGGAAGCCGTCTGGAAAGGCCGTCGCCGTGGTGGTTGGCAGGAAGATGCGCACACCGACAAGCTGCACAATTATGTCGATGCCATGAATGCTTTTCCCGATTGGGCGGGAAACAGCAATCCCGACAGAGAGGCTGCCGGTGAGAGTAGAAACTGACATGAGAATGGACGCTATTCTTGAGCGTGAGCCAGCAAGGCAACAAACCTTTCTGCGATTACATGTCGCTGTGTTAGGTACGAGCTTGCTGACGATGGTCTGCGCCAACGCTGTTGGCGCAGTCGAGCGGATGGATTTCACAGTGAAGCCGGCTGCGGCCGGACCGCAACTGGTGCGCGCGTCGCTTCCGTTCCCGCAGGGCTTGATCGGCAGCAACGACATTGCTTCCGTCGCGACCAGGAACGGTGGCGCCCAGCCGGTTGGGCTGCGGGTGTTGTCATGGCATCCGACCTCGATCGGGAATCCACCATCCGTCCGGCGTGCCTTGGTAACGTTTCCGCATCACTTCGCTGACGGCAACCCGGTGCGGTTCACACTCCGGAAAACCAAAACCGAAGCACACTCCGCCGCGGAACTGCCGGTTCAGTTGTTGGTGGAGGACGAATCGTTCAGCTTGGCATGGGCGGGAGGCCAGAGGTCCCGGCTGTGGTTTAAAGCCCCGCCGAGAAAGTCGCACGAGTCCCCTCGTTTGGAACGCGTTGAGGAGAACCGGTTCTATCACTGGCAGCGATTGCATTTCCCCGATGCCGATTGGCCGCGCGTCATCGAGTTCCGGCTCGATGCTGCCGGAGGCGCGGTGGTTGTCGCACATCTTCAGCGTGGAAATACGAACGGTCACTTTGCACCCGAGATGGGCTGGGAACTGGCTGTACACTCCCAAAACGCGAGAATTCAAACGGCAGAACAGCTCGTGTCGTTCGACAGGAATCCCTTATCTCACCCGTTTACAAATGGCATCGTGGCGACTGCCGTCTTCGATCAACAGCTCGCGGTTTATCATCCCACCGCACCGCTGAAGCGGCGAGGGGGAATAACCGTCGCCAGAACAGGAAATGATTCTTTTGTCTATACTTACATGCGAAGCCAGGCCGGGGAAACGATACCGATGCAGTCGATGTCCTGGCAACGTGCCGAAATTGTGCTCGCACCCCCGTCCCTGGCCAGGCTGAACCCGTCGCTCAGCCTCCTCACACTGTTGCAGTGGACCCGAATCTTTGGGCGACGCTATACGGGGATTCGGCGAAGCTTCCGCAATTGCCACCCGTAATCGAACAACTTCTGAACTATAATCGCCACGCCGTGGTGTGCAGCGCGACTGTGGGGGATGACTTTGGGAACGTCACTGGATTCAGCCTTGTCGGTTGGGAACTAGCCACCGGCAGAGTCAAAGGAGGACAGGAGATTTACAGTCTGTATAGAAAGCCCTTCGACCGGGACTTCAGCCGCGACTATACCGAAGGCAGGCTGACGCTTGGGAACTCGATGCCTGAAGGACTGGTCTATTTTCCGGAAGTCCTTGCCTATTATCTGCAACACCGGCCCGCGTCGCGCTTGTGGGCTGATCCAGAAGCCAACGAACCAATCGGGCACTTGCTGAGACGCTTGAACACGAATTCAACCTCGCGATGCAGCAGGACGCGTTTGAATGGCTGGATCGACATTTCGCGAAACAATGATGCTGCGATCCTCGAAAGTTCTGAAGATCGCTGCTCTTGTTTGCTCCGAGATAAACTGCTGGCCATGGCGAAGGAACCACAGCCTTCGCCCAGAGGTCCGAGCCTTTGGCCGGGACTGACCCGATGAACCAGGCATTCTAAGAAACAGCAGTCTGCACAAACTCGAACGCGAACATGAACATAGACCGCCGCCACTTCGTAAAAACCGCCTCCGTCGCCGGGCTGGGTCTCATGGCCAGCAGCGCGCTGGCGGAAGCTCGGGCTGGTGCCATGAAACCCGTGATCGGCAAGCGGGCCATCACCGACCGCATGGCGTTTGGCGCTTGGATTAACGATGTGCGGACCGAGCCGCTGCCATTTGCTTCCTGGCCACCGGTGATCCTCGATGAGATTGCCGAACGGAGCATCATCCGCACGATGGAGCTGCAAGCTCGATCCGGTTACAACATGTTTGATCTGTTTGGCCTCTTCGCCGCGTGGGGTTGGCCTGTGGACATTGTCAGCGCCGTGGACAAGGAACGCGACGCGCGCGTGCGGCGCATTATGAAAGCGGCGCGTGGCCTTGGAATCAAACTGATCTACGGCTTGGGCGTTTACAGTTGGGGCTTTGACAGAATCATCCAGCACGACGCTGCGGTGCGCGGTCCGAATGAGCACGCGATGTGCGCCTCGAAGGAGGAATCGTGGGAGTGGCAGAGGAAGATCGTCGATTTCATCCTGCGGTACGACTTCGATGGTTATCACTTGGAAGCTTCGGACCTTGGACGCTGCACCTGCGAAGCCTGCATGAAGCGCTGGTCGGTGCAGGCCACCTACTACAATCACATAACCGGCCGTTGCGCCGATTACATCCGCAAGCAGGCGCCGGGGAAATACATCGCGGCGATCACAATAAGCTGGGCCGACTGGAACGCCGGCTTCACCGAGGATGACAAAAACAATCTGGTCGCACTGAGCGAGAAGGTGGACAGCATTCTGGACCAGGGCCATCACGGGCAATACATCAAGCAATCGGAGCGCAAGGCGTTCGTGGACCGATTGCATTGCCGGTTCGGCACGTCTGGTGGCTTCTGGGTTTATCCTCCGTTCCGTTGCCATCGGCAGCGTTGGTTTCTCCCTAACACCAAGAAGACCGGCACGCACATCAAGCAGCTTCACGCCGACGGTGGCCGCACGGTGCTCTATTACCAAGGGCCGGTGACGAATCCCGGCGTCGAGGTGAACATCGCGTTCGGCGGGAAAATCATGTCCGACGTGGACCGCGATGCAACGGAAGTTCTCGGCGAAGTCCTGGAAGAGCTGTACAGGCCCAAGAACGCAGCTGCCCACAAGAAGCTGGTCGAGACGTTTCAACTCGCGGAAAGCGCCTACTTCGACAACATGGACTACGACGCCAACGGCACGCATTTGAAAGGTCTCTCCGCATATCCGGGACCGGGGGAATTGCACATCGGTTTTGGGATCGGGCTGGCCGGAGGCACTTCGGCGGTTCCGGTTTACCTGCTGGAACCAAATCTGATTGATCAGGGCAGAACTGCATATGCGAAAGGCCTCGAGGCCTGCTTGAAGAAAGTTTGCGATATTGAAGACCAGGTGAAGGCGACTGAGCGCCTGCAGCGGTTGAAGAACTCAATTTATTGTGCCTTGGACGATGTGATCACGATTGCCTACGCCCGCGAAACCGCTATGAAACCATGAAACCGTCAACCCGCGGGATCGTCGAACCGAAGCGACTGATTCACTCCACCAGCGCACTCTCGCTGTTGTTCGCCACGACCACGCTGGTCGGTCCGCCTGCCGGCGCTCAAACGGCAGCCGAACGGCAGGACGTCATGATGGTGATGGAAGCAACCGGGAAGAAAGAGCCGTCCCTGATGCGTGCTCCGCGACGAAATGATCGGCTTGATTCTCGAGTCGCAGCGGCTTCCAGCCAGTGTGATGTGACGCCTACCCTTCGCCGTGACCTCCATTATGCACCACCGCTTGTTTTGCTCGGGTAGCGCGCGTTCGGCTACTCGGCCTCGATTCGCCAGGAGCAGCCGGTCATGAAATCATCCGAACCATTGAGCCGCAGAGCGTTTTTGGCGCGCGTGGCCGCCGGCGCCGCGCTGACGATGCCAATGCTCCGCCTGCCGCTGTTGGCCCAGAATCTCAAGGACGGCGTGGCGCCGATTCCCGAACCGCATTTCCCGCATCGCCTGTTTCTTTTTGTCTGGCGCAATTGGGAACTCGCCAACACGAATCGGCTGGCCAAGGTCCTCAGAACGAATGAAGAGTCCATCCTGAAGCTTGGCGCAATGCTGGGACTCCCAGCCAAGCAGCGCCTGACCGAGGACCAATTGCGTCGAATCTACATCACGGTGATCCGCCAGAACTGGCATGTCTTGCCGCACCAGCAGTTAATCGAATTGCTCGGCTGGGACTGGAAGCACTACCTATACACGCTCAAGGAAGACGATGGGCTCTGGAACAAGCTGGGGTTGGGCGAGAAGCCCAGATGCGAACCGCTTCGTTACCATGAGCCTTCCGCCGCGGAAGCCAAACGCGCGACGGAAATCAAACGAACCGTGCGCCATTTTTTCGGCGCGGCTTTAGATCAGCCGGGCGAACCACCCTTTCAGTTCATTTCGGAGTTGTGCGCTGCGCGGCCGGGTAACAAACACAACCCCCCGCCCAGGGCCGCCGTCGATGGAAAAGCGAAGAAAAGCGGGGGGG